>JAEEUX010000172.1 GCA_016290695.1 Oscillospiraceae bacterium | reverse complement strand
GAGCTTTCCGTGAAAGCGCCGGGCGAGACGCTTCTGGGAGTCCCGGAAAGTGTTTTCACTCGCACGGCGTTCATAAACGGCGCCGACATGGCAGTGAGCCGCGACGGGGAGCTTGAAAAACGCATCTCCGCGCTCGTTTCAGCAGGAAGCGAGGAGGACGAATCCTACGGCGGCGCACGCGACATTCTTCGCGCGTGGCAGCGCAGCCGTTACCATAATTCCCGCGTCGGGCGGCTCAATGAGCTTGAGCATGAGCGGGAGCGGCTGGAAGGGTCGCTGAAGGAGATAGCGGAAGAAAACGCGCGGCTCGCCGGGCTTTTTGAGGAAAACAGCCGGCTTTCCGAGCGCAGGCGATTCCTTGAGCGGGAGATAGCGCTTCACTCGGAAAACGAGGCGTGGCAGGCTTCCGAGCGCGCCCAGCGGATAAAAGGCGAGCGCGAGGCCGCCGAAGCAAAGTACGAGGCGGCAAAGACTGCCGTCGCGGGGGCGGACAGAGAGAAAATTCGCGCCTCGCGTGAAGCTCTGCGCGCGCTTGAAGCGGCGGAGGCGGAAAGGGAACGCGCGGAGGACGCTTTGGAGCTTGCCCGCGCGGCAAAGGCGGATCTTGAAGCGGAAGCCGTCGGCGTGAAGACGGGCGTTTCGCCCGCGCTGTTTTTCGTTTTGGCGGGCCTTGTGGCGCTCAGCGCGATAGCATGCGCTGTGCTGGCCTTGTGGGTTCCCACGGCGGCGCTGGCTGCGGCTTGTTGCGTTTTTGCGGCGCTGGGCGCGCGTTTTGCCGCTTCGCGTCGGCGCGGCGAGGAAGCGCGTTCGGCGCGCGAGACGGAAATTTCGGATAAAATAAACGCGGCGGAGACCGAACTGAACGCCGCGGCTGAAAAGGAAAACCGCGCGGAGGAAGCCGTGAGCGCGAGTCTCTGCGGCGCTCTGCGCGGAAAAGACGCGGAGGCGGCGCTGGCGCGCTGCGAAACGCTAATCGAGGACTGCATCCGCGCGGAGGCAACGCTTTCCGCCGCGAAAAAAGCGGAGGCGGAGCTTGACCCAGACGCGGCGGACGCCGCCGTCCGGCCCTCGGAAAAGCCGCAGACGCCGAGGCGCGAGGCGGAGTCTGAGCTCGGGCGGACGGCACTGCGTCTGGAGAACACGGCGCGGGAGCTCGCACTCGCCGAGGGCGGACTTCGCAGCCTCGGAGACCCGCTTATCCTTGCCACGGAGCTGGAGCGCGTGAAGGATGAAATTTCCCGCGCGAGGAAGGAATACGACGCGCTGGAGCTCGCCCTGACGGTGCTCGACGAGGCTAACGGCGAGCTTCAGAACCGCTTCGCCCCGATAGTCACGGGCAAGGTTGGCGAGCTTATGGCGGAGCTGACAGGCGGCGCTTACGATAAAATAGGCTTTGACCGCGATTTTAATTTTACCGCGCTTGCGGGCGGCGTTCCGCGTGAATCGGAGTTTCTCAGCAGCGGCACACTCAGCCAGCTTTACCTCGCCGTGCGCCTTGCGCTGTGCCTGACGGTGCTGCCGGAGGAGGGCTGCCCGATTGTCCTCGACGACGCATTCGTTAGCTTTGACGACGCGCGGACGGGCGCGGCGCTGCGTCTTCTGAAAAAGCTCGCGGAAAAGCGCCAGATAATCGTGTTTACCTGCCAAAGCCGTGAAAAGCGGCTGCTGGCGGAAATGGAATAAGAACCCGAAAATAACAATGACTGCGCGGCAAAAACCGTGCAGTCATTTGTCTATCATATTGCGTTTCCGATCGTCTGGCCCATTTTTACGGGGACTTCGCCGCCTGCGGGTATAAATTCGTCCTTTAGCTTTACTCTGCCCTTTTCCAGCAGCAGCACTATGCTGCTGCCGCCAAAACGGAACAGTCCCTTTTCTTCACCCCGCAGAAAGCTTTCTCTGCCGGGGTGATTTTCTATTTTGCCCACAAGCAGCGCGCCGACCTCTATCTGCGCTGCGAGGCCGAAATTATCCGTCTCCATAAGCGTATATTCGCGCGCGTTCTGCGTAAAAACAGGAAGCGCCTCAAGCGCTATCGGCCGCACCGTATGGAGCTTTCCGGGGATGAACGCGCCGCCGAGACGCCTGCCGGAATCAAAAAAGCAATACCTGTGGTAATTATCCACGCACAGGCGGAAAACGAGACACAACCCGCCGTCAAACCGCTTCGCCGCCGCGTCGCCGCCCAGAAGCTCGCTTACGCCGTACCGGGACTGCTTCACGGGGAAAACCGCGCCGTCCGTTATGTTATAAACGCTCAAAAGCCCGTCGCACGGGGAAATAAACTCGCCGCCGTCTGCGGCTATCGGGCGCAACTCGGGTTTTATCGGGCGGGAGAAAAAATCGTTGAAGCTGCGGTAAGGTACGCCAAGATACTGAGCGAGGTCTATGCCGTTTTTCCGCGCGAAGCGCCCTATCATCGGGCGCGAAAGGGGGGAAGAGAGAAATGCCCCGCAAAGAGCGGAAAGCGCGGGCGAGGATATGAATTTCATACAGAAGCGCCCGGGGACGGTATGGTAAAGGAAGCTCAGTGCTTTGCTTTCGTCCGCCGCGCGCCCGGGGCTCCTTACAGCCATCGGGATATTACCTTCCACAGCATGAGCAGAACGAATTCCGCCGCGCCTATGCCGACCATAACGAGGATGCCGTGCAGCCCCGGCTTTTTTATCTGGAAGCGAAGGAGGAACAGAAAGGCCGTGAGTAAAATCGCGGCGACGTAGAACATCGTAATATCCGCGGGAAGAATGTATTGCAGGAGCAGAACCGTCGGGAAAATGAGCGCGGAGGAAGTGACGGGAAGGCCGAGGTAGTATTTTCTTTCGCCCGCCTCCTTGGTCTGGCGCTCCTGTTCGGTGACGTTATAGTAAGCGAGCCTTATCATCGCCGCGAGGATATACAGGACGAGGACTGCGTGGAGGACGAAACTTACAGCCGTCGCCATCCATGCGTTCGGGGATGCGGCGAAGGCGCTGCCGAGCGCGGTCGACCTGCGGATAAGCGCCGCGCCTATGCAGGCGGGGAGAGCGCCGAAGGCGAGAAGGTCGGAAAGGGAGTCTATCTCGATGCCGTAATTTTTGCCGGTTTCCGTGCGGTCCTTCTTCATGCGGGCAACCTTGCCGTCAAACGCGTCGCACAAGCCGCAGAAAAGCAGGAAGAAGCTGCCGAAATAGGGGTGGCCCATGCCGGAAAGTGAGACGAGGATGCCTGCCCCGGCAGACAGCAGCGAAAGATATGTTAAGACAACGGTATAATCATAAAAGCCTATCATTTGTGAAGCTCCCTTCGTTTGTTTCGCCTGTATGAGAACAAAACCGCCGCAGCGCAAATGATTATGCAGCAGTAGAAAGAAAGCGAACGGCTCAAAAGCTCCATTTCAACCGCCTGATTGGCTGGGAGAAACGAGCCGAAGCCATCGAGCATGAGATAATCGGCGACGCCGATAGCCCCCGGGATGGGGATGCAGTTCGAGCCGATGACGACGTAGCTCTGCATAGTGAAAATATCGCCCGCAAGGCGGAGGCTGCCGCCCATCGCGAGATATACGAAAACCGTAACGAGAAGCTGTGAGACCCTTTGCAGGAAGTTGAAGATGAAGGGCCCGATGAGCAGCTTGCGCCTGCCGGAGAGGATTTCGGCGCATTTACGGTATTCTTTCATGCTGCGGCTGAGCTTTTCGCGCTTCCTGTCGGGGTTCCGGAGAAGATGAAGCCGCGAAAGAATGCTGATCGCGCCGTAGCCGAGCTTTTCAAGCAGCTTTTCGCTTTTTATTATCATTATGAGGAACGCGGAAAAGGCGACCTGCACCGCATAGCCAATTATAATGAGGATGCGGGAGAAGGTGCCGAAGCGCAAATATACTGCAGGCATGAATATTATGGATATAAGTCCAATGGCAAGTATCGCGAAGGCGTACATCGCGAGGTTGAAAAGAAGCGCCGCCGTCGTGACTATGCCGGGGATATCGTCGCGCATCATGAGAAGCGCCGAGGCGGGCTGCCCACCCGTGGCTGACGGGGTTATCGCGGAGAAATAAATGTCCGCAGCCGCGTACATGCAGCCGGAGCGCAGGCGCGTCTTGTAGCCCAGCGCGTCGCAGATGCTCTTAAGGCCCAGACCCTCGAAGATGATGAAGCCGAGCATCGCGAGAACGGCTGCGGCGAGCCAGCGCCAGTCTGCCCGCGAAAGATATTCCGCGAAGCTTTGCAGGGAGAAATTCTTCATCTGCGCCGTTACGGCCCAGATACTTCCCGCCGCGATAACGACGAAAAGCACGGTCCACAGGGCTTTTCGGTTCTTCTTTTTTGTCGGTTCCGAGACGGGAGCCTGCTCAGGAGGCTGCTCCGCGATTTCGGACTTGTGTTCTTCGTTCATCATGTTACCGCGTCCGGCGGTCCGCCGGACTCCTTAGAGAAATCTTTTCAAAAAACGCGGCGTTCAGGCGCGAAAACAGAGACCCGAGCCTTATCCGCTGGGCAATCGCTATGCCTATCTCCGCCACCGCTATGCCGCCGATAACGTCGAGCACGACATGCTGTTTAATAAACACCGTCGAAGCGAAAACGAGCAGGGCGATGATGGTTGTGAGCGCCTTCAAAACAGGCTTGTGCGCCTTCGAGCGGAGCGCCGCGCGGACGCAGAGCCAGCTTTCGAGGCAGTGGATCGAAGGGAAGAGGTTTACCGGCGTGTCGAAATAATAAATCACTCCGGTGAGCCAGTTAAAGACGCCGCTGCCCGTTATCTCGGGGCGCTCCATAGTCGTCGGAAAGGCGACGAAAAATACGAGGCAGATGATTTTGGAGATGATGTTCGCCGAGAACATCCAGAAAAAAAGCTCCTTGCCGTCTCTCGTGGCGGAGACATAACCGATTACCCACTGGGCGTAGGCGATGACGTAAAAACCGACGAAAAACGGAACGAAGGGAATGACGCCGTCCAGCCCGATAAGCGTGGTGTGGTGCTCAAGACCCGAGGAGAGAAGCTTTGCGATATAATAAGTGAAGAAATTGATGAAAACCACTGCAAGCAGCGGCAGGCGCGCGTATGTGGGGATGAATTTGTTTTGAGTCATTTTATGTACTGCACTGTTCCTTTTTATGCGGCAGAGCCGCAGTCGATGGGTGGAATATCGCACGGACCACGAGCCATATTCATGCTATGACAGTGCGATATTAATTAAGTTTAACATAAAGCGACAAATTATTCAATAGCAGCCGAGGAATTGAGTGTGAAAATTACGTCGTATTATGTGTATTAATACAGTAACACAGATAAAAAAGAATGTCAAGGCGGGAGTTATCTGATTTTAACAGATACTGATATCCGTATGAAGGCTTATAGATTTGCGGAACACTGAAAAGCGAAAATCCTGCCGATGAAGGTCGGCAGGATTTCCGCTTTGGTGGAGACTTGCGGGCTCGAACCGCAGACCTCATGCGTGTGAAGCATGCGCTCTAACCAGCTGAGCTAAGCCTCCGAATATTGAGTTTTCGCCGCGGCATACGTATTATAGCATACACTCCGCATCATAACAAGTGTTTTATTTCGCGCCCGTACCGGCAATAAAAAGCCGCCGCGA
>JAEEUX010000171.1 GCA_016290695.1 Oscillospiraceae bacterium | reverse complement strand
TCCTTCCAGCATGATCCCCGCGTCCTCAGGGCGCGGGGATTGTGCGTTTATTGGAAAAAGCAGCAATGCGCGCTGCAAATCAAGGTTGAGGTTTTGCGAAGCCGCACTCGCTTATTGTAAGATTTTGCATTATAGAGCGCGACGACTTGCTTGGTATGAACCATATTAAATGTTTACAAGACCCCAACTGCATACATGCGGAACGTCGGGGACGACGTTCCCTACCGTGGTGCGAAAAAACCATATTGCCTCGCCGGAAATCTCGGCTCCATGCCGGGGGCAAGCCCCCGGCTCACAGGCAGGTTCCGGCAAAGAATTATACATTGTCAAAAATCCAAATAACAGCGAAACCACACAGCAATGCGCGAATCGCACATCACTTGGCCCTTGCCAAACATCACACGACGGGGCCGCACATCATGTCCGAAGGACACATGACTACGCCTCAGGCACACAACAAATAATCAGGCCGGGGATTGACCCCGGCCTATAATGTTTAACTATTCTCAAAGCTGTTTTCCATGCATGGTATGAGGCGAAAATCCACCGTCAGGCCGTTATCAGCTTGTGCTTCTTCCACCTTCCTGAGAAATAGTAGAACGCGCCGATAACGCCGAAAACATGGCCCGCTATAACCATTCCGTACCAGAAGCCGTAGATACCCATGTCGAAGACTATGCCGAGCAGGAACGCAAGGCCTATTCTCACGACGACGCCGTCCATCATGCCGGCGAAGAAGGCGAGCGAAGCAAAACCCATGCCGTTAATCAGCGCCATCGAGGGCGAGCGCGTGGAGTAACCGAAGAAGTTTACGACCGCGACCCAGACATATGTATGCGACATTGCCAGAACGGCTTCGTCCTTGTCGAAAATCGCGAAAATCTCCTCGGGCATTATGATGATGCAGAGCGAGAGAACCGCCGCGAACGCAAGACCGATAATCGTAATCATCCGAACTATCTTAGAAACGCGCTCCGTCTTTCCGGCGGCAAGGTTCTGCCCTATCATCGAGGAGCCCGCCGTGTGGAGGGACTGGGTGACGATATTGGCGATGTTGCCGAGCTTGTTGCCTATCGCAGTGACTGCCATGGCGACGACGCCGTACTGGTTAATGTAGGCGTTTACGAACATCATGGAGATGGTAATTGCGCTGAACTGCAAAACCATCGGCACGCCGAGGCGGACCTCTCTTGCAAGAAGCGACCTGTCAATAGCGAAGCTTTTCAGCTTGAAATCAAAGCCGAAGGCTTCCCTGTGGATATAAAGATAAACTATAGAGACGACGAAGGAGAAGCCCTGGCTGATAATCGTAGCCAGCGCCGCGCCGCCCGTCCCCATGTTGAGGCCCTTAACGAAGGCAAGGTCGAGGATGATGTTCATGATGGCGGCAATGGCGATGAAAACGAGGGGACGCTTCGAGTCGCCCATGCCGCGCATTATCGCGCTCACGGCATTATAGCCGAAGATGAAGAACATTCCGTAGAAGCACACGCGCGTATAATCCACCGCGCCCGGCATAGCCTCGTCCGGGACGTTCAGTATGGTAAGGATGGGCTTAGCCAGCGGAAGGCTTATCACCGTGAGGACGACGGCCATGATGACGATAATCGAGAAAATCATGCCGATGGTCTTTTTTATCGAAAGCATGTCCTTGCGCCCGACGAACTGGGAAATGAGTATCTGGCCCGCGGAAACGAAGCCGAGGCAGGCGAAGGTGAAGAACATGAGCACTTCGCCGCCCATGGAAACTGCGGAAAGCCCCGCGCTGCCGACGTATCTGCCCACGATAACCATATCGACGAGGTTGTAGACCGTCTGAAGAAAATTTGATACGACAAACGGCCACGCGAATTTGAGGAGCTGTGCCGAAACGCTGCCCTCCGTGAGGTCGTTTATCATGGATTTGCTCTGGTTTGCCATAATTATTGTTCCCTCTTATAATAAATGTATAAATGTATATAACAATAGACAAGGCCGTTTTTCACAGCCTTGTCTTTATTATAAAGGATAAGCGGATAATTGTAAAGCGTTAAATTATATTGATTTTTCCCGCGAGACAATAACTATTTTGTATTATGTATGCAAAGCAGCGGCTCAAGCTTAGGCTTCACGCGGCTGTAGCATTCCGCTATCGGCGGAGCGACCTCGCCTGTTTCGCACATGGTCTCAAACTCCGCGCGGCTGACCCATCTGGCGGCGTCCGTCTCGCCGGGTTGGAGGCGGATTTCCTTCGGCGCATCGTCGCAGACGAAGGCGAAGGTATCGAGAAAGGTGTTCCTGCCCATGTGCGTTTCGAGCAGGATAAGCTTATCCTTCGGCGCTGCTATCCCCGTTTCTTCAAAAAGCTCGCGGGAGCAACCCTCGGCGCTCGTTTCCCCCACGAGGACGGCGCCGCCCGTGTTTTCCCACTGACCGGGGCAGTATTTTTTATTCTTGTCCCTTAGCGTTATCAGGAGCTCTCCCCTGCCGTTAGTCACCCATACGGAAATATAGAGCGAGTATTCGCCGGGGAGGCGTTCCTCCCAGCGAGGCGCAGTTTTCCCCAAGGGTTTTCTGTTTTCGTCATAAATATCCTGCATTTCCGGCACGCTGTTCATCTTCTTTCATATAATGTCTTTTGCCACAGGCTCGGTAAAAAGCTTCCGAAATTCCCGCTCGTCAGAGCTGTAGGCAAGTGCCCACATCGTCTTGGCGACGACGGTTTCGGAGGTCATGTCATAGGCTTCGAGCAGCTCGTATTTTTTCTTTACGCGGAAGCCCACGGAATAAACCTCCATGTCGCTGCCCTCATGCGGAACCTGCGTCGTTACGATTACCTTCACGCCGCGCTCGACGAGCTTTTCAATCTTGTCGGAAAATTCCTCGCTGTCGTAAAACGGGATGCCGCCCATGCCGAAGCTCTCGATTATCACGGCCTCGTAATTATCCGCGATGTAATCGAATATCCCCGCCTTCATCCCCGGCATAAGCTTCAGGACGAACACGTTGGGATTCAGTCTGTCGTAAAAGCTCGGCTCCGGCGCGCAGAGCGCCTTATCGTCGATATAATAATGAATAGTTCCCGAACGGATGACCGCTATCTCGGGGTAGTCTATGCTCGAAAAAGCGTTGAAGCTCTTCGTCCGCATCTTCCGCGCGCGCGTCCCCGCGATGACCTTGCCGTCGAAAACGAGGCAGACGCCCCACGCTCTCTCGTCAGAGGCGAAAATGGCGGCGTTAATGAGGTTCATGCGCGCGTCCGTGTCCTTTTCGTAGATGGACTTCTGCGCACCGGTGAAAACGATGGGCTTGCGGCTCTGCTGCACAAGGTAAGAAAGCGTTGCGGCGGCGTAGGCCATCGTGTCCGTTCCGTGCGCGACGATGAAGCCGTCGTACCGCGCGTAATTATCGCGTATAAAGCGGGCGATTTCCAGCCAGTGGCTATAGTTCATGTTAGTGCTGTCAAGGCTGAAAAGCTGCGCCGTGTCTATACCGCAGTATGCGCTTAGCTCCGGAACGGCGGCAACGAGCTCGGCGGAGTTTATCTCGGGCGCGAGGCCGTTTTCCGTGGGCTTCGAGGCGATGGTCCCGCCCGTTGCGATTATCATTATCTTTTTCATGCTATGCTTCTCCGATATTTGGTATTAGTTTACCTTACCATTATTAAAACACAGAACACCGTTTTTTTGCAAGGGCTTTATTCATTTCCACAATATGGCACTCCGGGGCTTATTTTTCGCTCAAATATGCACAACTAAGCAGTTTCTACATTGACATAAATCACATAGATTGATATAATAATCATACCTAAGGTGACACCGCATAATTCCGACGTTTAGATTGCGCCGTCAGAATTTTTGTCAGATTGTTCAAAAAGCGCAGGTAATACTTTCTGTATTGCCGAGTATTTTTGGACAATCTGACGGAACATTCTGCAAGCAAGAATGCGGCGGGAATTGTGTGGTGTTGCCCTGAAAAAGGAGGAAACATAAGAATTATGAAAAACTTTGTTCGCATTCTGTCCCTTGTTCTTGTTCTTGCAATGGCAGTTTTCTGCTTCGCCGGCTGCGGCTCGAATAACGACGCACCCAAGGCTGACGCAGACGTTGCTGCCGATAACGGCGCAGCAAACGCCGCCGCCAAGACCTACATCATTTATTCCGACAACGCCTTCGCTCCCTTTGAGTATTTCGACGAGGCTGCCGGCGCTTACGTAGGCGTCGACATGGATCTTCTCGCCGCGATAGCCGAGGATCAGGGCTTTACCTATGAGATGCACAACGAAGGCTTCGACGCTTCCATGGGCGCCGTTCAGTCCGGCCAGGCCGACGCTATGATAGCCGGTATGACCATCCGCCCCGACAGAGCCGAGGTCTATGATTTCTCCGAGGGTTACTTTGAGGATGGCCAGATCATGGTCGTAAAGGCTGAAAGCGCCATCGCTTCCCTCGAAGACCTTCGCGGTCTCTCCGTCGCCGTCAAGACCAGCACCGCCGGCGCCGACTACGCCGCCAGCATCGCCGACGAGTACGGCTTCACCCTCCAGTATTACGAAGATTCTCCCACTATGTACACCGCCGTTATCAACGGCACCAACGACGCATGCTTCGAGGATCGTTCCGTCGTCGGCTGGGCCATCCAGTCCGAGGGTCTTGCACTCAAGACTATCGGCGAGGTTCTTAACCCCGGCTTCTACGGTTTCGCCGTAAAGAAGGGCTCCAATCCCGAGCTTATCTCGATGTTCAACGCCGGTCTCGCCAACCTCAAGGCTAACGGCAAGTACACCGAAATCCTCGCAAAGTACGGTTATTAATCCGTAAGTCCGACAAAAAAGTATAATTTCAGCGTCCGAGCCGCTGCTGACATGGCAGTGGCTCGGCTCCGCGCTTCAAGCTGACAGCGTCAATTTGAACGCACTGAAAGGGCTCGTTTTCAGGGTTTTCAAATTGGCACCGTCGTGTCTATTTTGCAGTTATTGTTTAGGAAGGTACATATGAATTTTTCCAGAGTTCTGTCCGAAGCGCCTCCGCTGCTGCTTCAGGGCATGAAGGTTACAATCCTCATATCCCTTGCGTCGATAATCCTCGGTATGATCCTCGGCTTCGTTGTCTGTATGCTCGGCTCCTCCCGCAGCAAAATCCTGCGGGCAATTACCGGAGTTTACGTTTGGATCATCCGCGGAACGCCGATGCTGGTTCAGGCATGCCTTATATTCTTCGGTTTGCCCCAGCTCATTCAGACCTTCTCGCCCGATTTTCGCATAACGCAGGAGATAGCCGGTCTTATCACGCTCACGCTGAACGCGGGAGCCTACATGTCCGAGATTTTCCGCGGCGCTATCGCCGCCGTTCCCAAGGGTCAGATCGAAGCGGCGCGCAGCCTTGGCCTGAGCAGCCTTCGCACGACGATGAAGATCGTTCTGCCGCAGGCCTTCAAAATCGCCGTTCCCTCCCTTGTGAACCAGTTCATCATAACCGTTAAGGACACCTCGATTTTGTCCGCGATCGGCCTTTCCGAGGTTCTCAACAAGGCGAAGGTTTATGTCGGCAAAACCTATCAGTTTTTCGCGTCTTACCTGCTCGTCGCCATTTTCTATCTCGTATTCATCTCAATTTTGATGGTCATTTCTAA
>JAEEUX010000170.1 GCA_016290695.1 Oscillospiraceae bacterium | reverse complement strand
TTAAATGTCGGCGGTTCGATCAAGACGCGTACGGCGCTGCGCATGATCGAGGCGGCGGAAGAAAGCGGTGAGTTAAAACCGGATTCCATTATTGTGGAGCCGACGAGCGGAAACCAGGGAATCGGTCTTGCGCTTATAGGCGCGGTGAGAGGCTATAAGACGGTCATAATTATGCCGGACTCTGTCTCCGAGGAGCGCAGGAAGCTCGTCAAGCATTACGGCGCGGAGGTCATTCTCGTCCACGACGACGGGGACATCGGCAAGTGCATAGAGGAATGCCTTGCTACGGCGCTTCGCATGAAGGCCGAGAATCCGAAAGTCTATGTCCCGCAGCAGTTTGAAAACCCGGCGAACCTCGCGGCACACTTTGAAAACACCGCCGTGGAAATACTCGCGGACGTGGATGTTCCGATAGACGGCTTCTGCTCAGGCATCGGCACGGGCGGAACCATCACGGGCATCGGCGAAAAGCTCCGCGAGAGGAACCCGGATATCGTTATCTGGGCAGTGGAGCCGGAAAATGCCGCCATCCTCGCCGGAGGCAACATCGGTACTCATATCCAGATGGGAATTGGTGACGGGCTTATCCCGCCAATTCTCAATAAAGAGATATTCTCCGAAATCTGCATTATCACGGACGAGGAGGCTATAAATACGGCGAAGGATCTTGCGCGCTTAGAGGGCCTCATGTGCGGCATTTCGAGCGGAACGAACGTCGCCGCCGCGATAAAGCTTGCCCGCAGACTCGGCAGGGGCAAGACCGTCGTGACCGTTTTGCCGGATACGGCTGAGCGCTATTTCTCGACGCCGCTGTTTCTTGACTGACATTTATTGCGTTGGTAAACACTTCATTGACTTAAAGCGTAAAGAGTGTTATCTTATTTTTGTTAAGACAAAATAAAAAAAGGAGGCTTTTTATTATGGGAGATTATTTAAAGGGCAAGGTTGCCATCGTTACCGGTTCCGGCATGGGCATAGGCCGTGCCATCGCTAAGGCGCTTGCCGCAGAGGGCTGCAAGGTCGTCACCAATAACCGCGGCCCGTGGGACGGGACCATTCCCGTTGACCAGGAGCAGTTTTCCAAGCTCACTAAGGAAATGCAGGACTGGGCTATGGCCGAGTACCCCAAGTATTACGGCGACGCTGAGAGAACGGCTAAGGAGATTATCGAGGCCGGCGGCGAGGCCGTTCCCTGCTACGGCGACATTTCCAATTTTGACGACGCAAAGAAGCTCACCGACACCGCTATCGAGAAGTTCGGACGCATCGACATCGTCGTGAACATCGCGTCCGCTTTCGGCTTTTCGCCCGTTCAGGAGATGCCGCAGAAGATGTGGGATCGCGTGAACGCCGTTAAGCCCACCGGCCATTTTTACGTTATCCGCAACGCCGTTCAGCACATGATTGACCAGGGCTGGGGCAGAATAGTCAACTGCGCTTCTCCCGCATGGGCAGGCGGCGACCTTCGCCAGTGCGAGTACTGCGCGGCGAACGCAGGCGTCGTCGGCATGACCTACGGCCTCGCGGCTGAGCTCAAGGAGTACGGCATCACCGCCAATACCTTCGCCCCCGCTGCCAAGACCCGCGCGAGCGTCGATATGGAGATACACAACCAGCTTGAAAAGGATCGCGCCACCATTTCCGGCACGAACCCCATCAGCTACGACGGCACCGCCGCCCCTGAGACCTTTGCCGACTTCATCGTCTGGCTCTGCGGCGACGACGCGAAGGACGTTACCGGCCAGGTATTCATGACGATGGGCAAGTTCATCGGCCGTTACGCCGTTCCCGCGATAGAGAGCGCAATGTTTGCCGATACTGACACATGGAGCCTCGGAGAGGTCAAGTCCAAGTCCGAAAACCTCTTCAAGAAGCTGGAAATGCCCCCCTTCGGAGGAAAATAACCGATACGAACCCAAAAAACAACTACGCGGCGTGGTGCAATAACCACGCCGCGTTTAGTTTATACATTATTCAATTATCTTCATCAGGCCCTTTATGCCCTCTTCCTCGTATATGCCCTTGTAATACGCAAGCTCGTCGGAGATGAGCGAGTCTATCATGCTCATGCCCAATAGCTCGACGGGGGCCTTGTCGTCCGTGAGAATGTGGCCTTCGCCGCTCGCCGAGCATGGGCTCAGCGCGCTGTGAACGCGCTCGAGCTGAGCGCTCAGCTCGCCATCCTCCGCTTTATCGAGCCAATCGCCGAGCAGCTCAGCAGGCTCTGCGGAAACGGAGGCGAAGAGCTCGCGGTTGGAGTTTAGCGGAACGTCCGCCGAGCAGGAATACGGGAAAACGCTCATTATCGTGTCCGTGAGGTATTCGTTTATCGAGCCTTCGCCGTCCGAGTGCATATTCATGTTCACTACCATTATGCCGTCCTCGCGCAGATGCTCCTTAACGAGCGTGAAAAACTCCTCAGAGCTCATCTGGAAGGGAATGGTTATGTCCTGATAGGCGTCTATGAGGATAAGGTCGTATTCCTCCTTCGATGCCTGCAAAAAGGCGCGCCCGTCGTACTCATAAAGCTTTATATCCGGCGACATGTCGAAATATTCGTAAGCAAGGTCGCTTATCCTGCCGTCTATCTCCACGGCGTCGATGCGGCAGCCGGGGAAGTATTTGGCGCACTGCGTGGCGAAGGTGCCGGTGCCGTTGCCGAGGATGAGGATATCGAGCTCTTCGCCCGTGCCTTTTGCTTCCTCAGCCATTGCGGGCGCAGCGAGCGCGTAATCGTAGTACATGCCTGTCAGCCCGTCGGACTTCATTTTTACGGACTGGACGCCGAAGAGAACGTTCGTGGAAAGCACCACGCGCCTGTCGTCCTCCGTTATCTGCAAGTAGTTGTATACGGATTCGCCCTCGTAGGCGATGCCATCGTCCCAAAACGCGAAGGAGGCGCGCGAGCCGAGAACGGTGAAAACGATGAATAGCGCAAGCGTGATTATCATGAGCCGCAGCCTGCGCCGGGTGCTTATGAAGTACGCCGCCGCGATAATCATTATGACGCCGGAGAAAATGAGGAAGGTGACGGCTGTGCCGACGGCGGGGATGGTGACGAAGGTGGGGAGAAAGGTGCCGATGATGCTGCCTATCGTGTTGAACGCTCCGAGACGGCCCACGATTTCGCCGGACTGCTCAGCGTTTTCCATGATGTAGCGCACGAGCGAGGGCGTCACCGTGCCGAGCAGAAAAAGAGGGAAGACGAAAATCAGCATGCAGCTGACAAAGGCCGCGATTATGAGGAAATTGGAGTTTACCGTGAGGACGAGAAGCCCCGATACCGCGCCGATGAGATAGCGCCCGAGGAACGGGATTGCCGCTATCCACACGCCCGCAATGAGCATCCTGCCGTAAAGCACGGCGGGGTCCGGGTTCCTGTCCGCGCTGCGCCCGCCGTATACGTTGCCGAGCGCCATGGCTATCATGACCGTTCCGATGATGATGGTGTAGACTATCTGGGAGGAGCTGAAATAGGGCGCCATGAGCCTGCTCGCGGCAAGCTCCACCGCCATAACGGACACGCCCGCGAAAAACTCCGTAAGATATAGGTATACCT
This sequence comes from Oscillospiraceae bacterium, assembly GCA_016290695.1. Taxonomy (GTDB): domain Bacteria; phylum Bacillota; class Clostridia; order Oscillospirales; family Oscillospiraceae; genus RGIG6375. Next base: position 2,094 of record JAEEUX010000170.1, on the reverse strand, counting down.
TGTTTTTAAGTATGTTTCCCATGCTCAGTTCTCCCGTTCAGGCAAAATATACTCATATTCTATCTGTATGCTATAAAATTGTCAATGTGGATTTAAGGCTGCAGCACATTATTCTTGACAACGGACAACAAATAGTTTATTCTTAGTTAGGAATAATAAAGGGAAGCAGCCGAGCTTGCACCTCGACTGCTTCCACAAAATGCAGAGAACGCCGTTTCAGCGTCTCCCACAAGCACATGATAACGGTTTTCTCCGCAAAAATCAAGCCTAATGCCGCAGAATGTCATCCGGCATAGTTTTGGCATACTCAAAAAGGAGAAAACAAAAAATGAAAACGAAAAAGATTCTTGCCCTTATCCTTGCGCTGGCACTGGCTCTTTCCCTCTGCGCCTGCGGAAACTCCGCGCAGAACGCGGCGGATAATTCCGGCGCTTCCTCTGCCGAAGCCGCGCCCGAGGCTGCGCCTGAGGCGGAAAAGGTTGAGCTTATCGTATTTGCCGCCGCCTCGCTGCAGGAGACGCTTACCGAGCTCGGCAACAAGTACATGGAAGCGAACAAGAACGTATCCCTCGTGTTCAACTTCGATTCCTCCGGAACCTTGAAAACCCAAATACAGGAAGGCGCTGACGTTGACGTATTCATCTCCGCCGGACAGAAGCAGATGAACCAGCTTGACATCGAGGCCGACCCTGCCGTCAACACCGATTCTCTCGATTTCGTCGCTGCCGGAACGCGCTTCAACATCCTTGAAAACAAGGTCGCCCTCGCCGTTCCCGACGGCTCCTCCATCGCCTCCTATGACGATATGGTAGCCGGACTCAAGGCGGGGACCATCAAGCTCGCCATGGGCAATTCCGACGTCCCCGTTGGCCAGTATACGCAGAAGATCCTCGCGTATTTTGAGCTGAGCGAGGAAGAGCTTGCCGCCGCCGGCTGCATCAGCTACGGCGGAAACGTCAAGGAGGTCACCTCTCAGGTCAGCGAAGCGGCTGTGGACTGCGGCATCATCTACCAGACCGACGCATTCTCCGCCGGGCTCACCGTCGTAGATACCGCGACTAAGGAGATGTGCGGTCAGGTCATCTATCCCGCCGCCGTCATGAAGCCCTCGGCAAACCCCGACGCCGCGAAAGCCTTCCTCGATTATCTCTGCACAGATGAAGCCGACGCAGTTTTCCAGACCGTCGGATTTACCCCCATCGCCTAAAAAATTAATAAACTAAAGCAAAGGCGGGGCAGAAAATGTCTCGCCTTTGCTATATAAACATTTTTGACGGGGCTTTGCCTCGGCAAAAATACATGCCCCTCGCGCCGACCAACGAGGTGAAGCCGCAAGGCGGGAACCGAGGCGATTAGCGCGAGAAAACTCACATGAGAGCCCAGCGAAGCGGGTCTCATGTGAAGCAAAAAAGGTTGTGACGCTTTGGATTGGTTTCCCCTGCTGAACTCGCTCCGCATTGCCGGAGTGAGTACCGTTATTGTTTTCTTCGTCGGGATTTTCGCATCCTATTATATCGCGAAGGCGCCCCGGCTCGTCAAGGGTGTCCTTGACGTTATCCTCACTATACCGCTCGTCCTGCCGCCCACCGTCGTGGGCTATCTGCTGCTGCGTCTGCTGGGGCCGAAACGCCCCATCGGCCGGCTAATGCTGAGCCTTTTTGACCTGAAGCTCACGATGACATGGTGGTCGGCGATTTTTGCCACCGTCGTAGTTATCTTCCCGCTTATGTACCGCACGGCGCGCGGCGCTTTTGAAGCCTTTGACGAGACTCTTGCGTATTCCGCGCAGTCGCTCGGGCTTTCAAACAGCTATATTTTCTGGCGCATCCGTATGCCCGGCTGCCGGCAGGGCATCCTTGCCGGAACCGTCCTTGCCTTCGCCCGCGCCCTCGGTGAATACGGCGCGACGAGCATGATAGCCGGGTATATCCCGGGCCGCACGGCGACCATTTCGACGACGGTTTATCAGCTTTGGCGCACGAACGACGATTCCCTTGCCATCAAATGGGTAATGGTGAATATGGCAATCTCCTTCGTCGTGCTTTTGGCGGTGAACATGCTGGAAAAGAAAGATTCCAAGCAGAAGAAAAAAGG
>JAEEUX010000169.1 GCA_016290695.1 Oscillospiraceae bacterium | reverse complement strand
ACAAGATAGCTCGGATAGAGCTTTATATAAACGACGGAAAGAAATCTCTCGAACAGATAGTTCGTGAGCGCGCCGCCGATTATGCAATAAACGGAGCTTTGTTTAATAGCGACTGGTCTGCCTGCAATCACCTCAGAGCAAACGGCATCGAATACGCTTCCGATGAATGGACGTATTATGGCCTGGCGTGGCAAAATACCGATAACCGCCTTTATATGGCGCACTCCCGCGACGAAGGAAAATATGATAATTATGTTGCTTTTTGCGAAATAATATATAACGGTATGCCTAAGTCTAAACTGACATATCCTTCCTATTCTGTGGGCGGCGCAAGGCAGCGCACGGCGATAGGTTTCACAAAGGACGGCGACACTCTGCTTTACACAGATACAGGAGGCAAAACGCCCGAGGCTTTAAGGGACAGAATTGCGGAAATTGGCAATATTGAATTTTGCCTTATGCTTGACGGAGGTTCGTCGACGCAGGGATATTTCGCTGGAGACATAATAAAAGCGGCAAACTGCAAGCCCTATGTACATAGTTTAATTCTTGTATACTTAAAGAAAGAACAGCCTGCGCCTAAGACAGGCAGTATTTCGGCGGCGGATATCGTTGCACTCGCAGCGAAAGAAGTTGGCACCGAGGAGACTGCCATAAACAGGATTAAGTATAACAGCGAATATTATGGGAACGAGGTATCCGACGCTTCTCTTGCCTGGTGTTGTGTTTTTATATGGTGGCTATTCCATACGCTTAATGCTGACGCACTGTATTACGGCGGCGCAAAAACTGCGAGCTGCACTGCGCTCTATAATTGGGCTAAGGCGAAAGGACTTGCCGTAAACGGCGGTTATCAGGCGGGTGACATCGTGTTTATGGACTGGGATAAATCCGGAGACTGCGACCATGCAGGCATTCTGGAATCTGTAAGTGCAAACACCGTCACTACAATCGAAGGTAACTGGAATGATAAGGTCTCCAGAGTAACACGTCCGGTATCCGATATAAGCGCAGCATACCGCCCGAAATATAAGATGAGCGATATCTCCGACGAGGATCTCAAAGCCTTCCTAAAGCTTGTAAACAATGGTTGGGGTGACGTTATCAAAGCAATGGCAGAGCGCCTGTAATAATATAGCAGAACATTTCATGAACGGAGGTGATACGGGCATATGTTTGACAGTTATGAATTTGATTTTGATGGAGTGTCCTCTTCTGAGTACGGACTCATGATATGTGATATAGGAGGCAGAGGACAGAGCGACGTTTCTTTCGCAAATACAGCCTCTATAATCGAAACACGGACGGCGCGACGCATACAGCCCATTCATTTCGGAGTAAAATATCACGAGACCCCGCTGCAATTCAAGCTTGTATTCGGGTCTGACGAGCCATTTGACAGATTTGATTTTGAGAACATAAGTCTGTGGCTCACCGGACATCAAGACTATAAATGGCTGAGTATACACCAGCCGGATCTGGAACATGTTGAATTCAGGTGTATAGTAAAACGGCTTACGCCGATTTCCGTAGCATGGCTTCCTTATGCGTTCGAAGCGGAAATAGTCTGTGACTGTCCTTACGCTTACGGTTTTCCTTTTGAAAATGAGTATACGATAAGCGGCGAAACAGAAATACTATTCCGGAACGAAAGCTCGGTACGGGAATATTTTAAGCCAAATATCAGCTTTCTTCCGGGCGCGAATGTAACAAGTCTGAGTATCATAAACGAGTCTGACGGAGGCAGAGAGTTCTTTATCGAATATCTTCCTACCGCCCGGTTTTTTGCGGATAATAATAACGGCATCATTCGTGATGCCAATGATGAATATAATCTTTACGACGGTTTTAATATGAATTTTCTGCGGTTTGTACAGGGAGATAACGTTCTCAGGGTTGTGGGAGACGGCATTCTTACTATTTCAGGCCGATTTCTTCATAATGTAGGCGGATAAGGAGGAACGATGTGTATTTAAACTACTCAAATATAGAGTTCGATTCCTTTGGTCGCCCGGAACAGCCTGAACTTATGCTGCAAACGCTCAGCGGAGAAAACATCGGAATTATAAACGGCGTAAGCGGACTTAAATTGCACATACGCTATTCGGAACCAAGCACGATGGAGTTTGACGTCGCTGCAAAAAATGACGGAGCGCCGAATTCCATATATGAGCGCATAACCGGACATAAACTTATTTACACAAAACATTATGGCATATATGTTATAATGAGCCCCGACGATAAGGCAGACGGTGTTTCGGAAACCAAACACGTAGAGGCTTATTCTCTGGAGTATGTGCTTAACAATAAGCGTTTCTTTATCGAAGAAGGAACATATAGATTCTTTAACAGAACCAACCCTACTGATGAAGACACTGTGATCGGGCGTATTCTCGAGGCGGCTCCGGACTGGTCTGTTAACTACGTCTCCCCTTCTTTGGATGGTATGTACCGGACATTTGATGAGTATGATAATTTTCTTTTACCGTTTATGTATAACGACGCAAAGGAAAAATATCACTGTATTTTCGTATTTAACGTCTATGCGCATACCATAGACGCATACGCTGCCGGTTCAATCGGAGCTTCTCTGCCGATTTACCTCGATTTCGACAATCTTATAAATGAGATAGATATAAAAGAACGCAGCGACGAGCTTGTGACGGCAATACGCCCTTACGGAGCTGACGGACTTGACATAAGAGATATAAACCCGACCGGCTCCAACTGGATATACAATCTGGATTATTTCATAACTAACGGAGATATTCCTTCTGCGCTTGCCGATAAATGGAATACATGGCAGGCGGGCATAGAAGCCGACAGGAGCAGCTACGAATGTCTGACAAGTCTTCTGGCTGCATGGGAGGAAACTCTTTTAGGTTATAAGGCCAGTCTGAAAGACCACGAGGGGGCTCTCGAAACGCTTTTTGCCCAGCAGAGCGTGACTATTCAGGCTTACGCCATGGAAACTACGAGCGCAGGCAAGGCGGCAAGACAGGCGCAGCTTGACGCGCTGAAGCTTCAAATCAACGCCGAGAAAAGCACCATTGCCGATATAAAGGACGAAATCGAAGAGGCGGAAGCGGCAATAGACAGTGAGGCTCCGGGTTCTGCGAAGGCGTCTATTCTGGCTATTCAGAACAGACTGCGCATGGAAAATTATTTTACCACAGCCGAACTCAGTGTGCTGCAAAGGTATTTTATAGAGCAGGACTTATCTGAAAACAGCTTTGTAGCCTCGGATATCGACGCTTCCATTGTAAGAGACTATGACAGCGTGACGAGCGCCGCCTCTGTAAGCGTAAGCGGCGCGGTAATAAGGAAAGCGAGCGCGACGGTCTTAGGTTCGGCTATGGATATGTATGCTGTTTCGGGCGGCGCTGTAAGCATAACGGGCGCATATTCCCTATCGGGTGACATTATTCGCGGAACGCTTGAAACCTATTCCGAAGACGAGTTCTTAATGAGCCTTTATCTCGGCGGAGTTTCTTCACAGGGTTATGATATGCCTACGGCAACACTTATCATACACGGCAACTACTCCGGATTTACCACAAACGTAAGCGCTGTCACCAGTAACAACGTAACTGAATACAGAGGCAGTTCTCTGAGTTTTTCGACAGACGGCGAGGCATGGTTTAATCTGTCAGCAAACGTAGGAGATTATCAGAAGTATTCCGTTCAGCATGAGCTTCTGGAACATGCAAAGGTGACACTCCGTGACATAAGTGAACCGAGCTATGAATTCAGCGTAAATTCGGGTAATTTTATTTTTGCCAAAGAATTTTCTCCTTTCCGCGAAAGACTTGAACTCGGCGGAGAAATAAATCTCAGACTTCCAAACGGCAGGATTATTAACCCCCACATACTTGAATTTGAACTGGATTTTGAAGAACTGAGCAGTTTTTCCATAAGCTTTTCCAACCGCTTCAAGCTCTACGACGAAGTGAACACACTCAAGGAAATGCTTGAAAAGAGCTATTCCTCCGGGCGAAGCTTCGACGCGTCAAAGCACATATACGGGCAGAGCTCGGCGCAGGCTTCAAGCGTTTCCAAATTTATGAACGACGCTCTTGAATCCGCAAAAAACACCATTATTGCGGCGGCGAACCAGAGCGTTATTATAGACGGCGCGGGTATACACTGCTTTTCTACGGACTCAAACGACGAACACATTCAGAAGTTTCAGCTCCGTATAACTAACGGCATGATAGCTATGTCAAAGGATGACTGGCAGACGGCAGACCTTGCGATAGGCGTTTTCAAGACGGAAAGCGGCTATCACAGCGGAGTAAACGCGCAGGTTGTCACTGGAAAGCTCATCGCCGGAAATGACCTCATTATCGAAAATCCCGGCTCCGGCGGCGTTATGCAGTTTAAGGTGGATGCCTCTGGCGCATGGCTCAATAACTCCACCTTCGTTTTACAGAACAATAACGGCGGAAAGATAATAATAGACCCGCGCTACGGCCTTGCGGCGGGCGGCTCCAATCTCTTTACGGTAAGCGGTACAACGGTAACGCCGAGCTTCATCACAAACGGCACTGTTGAGTTTGACAGCGACGGTATGCCGAAAAACTCCAACTTCTATCTGGACTCCCGGGACGGAAAGGCGTATTTTCGAGGCAAGATATACGCCGGAAGCGGCGTGTTTGCAGGCGAGCTCAGGGCGGCAACAGGTACGTTCAGCGGCGATATCACAGCCGCGACGGGAACCTTTAAGGGAACGGTACAGGCTTCGCGTTTTCTTGACGCAAGCGGCAATAATATGATGAGCGGCGAAGCCGGAAAATTCGACGCCGATTATCTCAATCTCAAGGGACTAAACATAAACAACAAATTCATCGTCGGACAAAACGGCGACGTGACTATCACGGGCGGATCTATAAGCTGGGGCGCTGTGTCGGAATCGAACGAGATCGATAACAGGATTACCGCTGCGGGAAACGCCGCAGCTACGGCGCAGAGTACAGCTACGGCTGCGGGTACTGCCGCTGTAAACGCGGGAAGCGCTGCTACTACTGCGTATAATCTGGCGGATGCGATACGAAAAGGAACCAGTTCCGGCGGTACATTTATTGATGGGACGTCTATTTACAGTCCTCATATATTCGCAGATGAATTTGTCGTGACGCCACAAACGCAAAGTGGTAATGCCTTTACCGGTGGATTTAAGCTGCTTGGATATTGCAGCGGAAGACCGTATGAAATGCTCCACATATATTATTATGATAGCGATGGCATTCCGTATAATGTTTTTTCAAGCCCCGATGGCGCAAAGGTAACGTGGAGCTTTAATCTTACGAGCATTTATGGAGCGGTTGATTTTACAAACGCTACCGTTGTGGGACTTACTGCTCGATTTGGATAAATTTTTGAAAAAATACTTCCGCAAATAAGCAAACCGTGATATAATATAAACAATAATGATATCAAATTTGCTTACAAGGAGACTGAGATCATGAAAAAATTATCTGTTCTGATATTGGCTGCCGTATTTATTCTTACGGTGGGAACGAGTTTCTCCGCGCTCGCGGCAAGTGATGAGGCTGTTTCCGCTGCGGAAACATTACACGGCTATGGACTGCTCAACGGCAGCGGAACAAACGCCGACGGCAGCATAAACTACGACCTTGATCGCGCCCCAAATCGCT
>JAEEUX010000168.1 GCA_016290695.1 Oscillospiraceae bacterium | reverse complement strand
ATTACTATGAGGGCTACCGCGTAAAGGAGATCGCTTCTCTCATGGACGTCAGCGAAAGCGGGGTAAAATCCCTGCTGCACCGCGCAAGAGAGGGGCTTGAAAAGGACCTGAAAGGAGATTATTTCGATGTTTGAAGATGATTACAAGGCCGCAAACGACGCGCTCTCCCCTTCCGGCGAGGCGGAGCAGCGCACGCTTGCCTCGATGCGCCGCAGTATGAACGGCGCGGATAAAAAGCCCCGCAGGCTTTCCGTTGGTTTGAGGACGGCTATAGCTGCATGCCTTTGCCTGCTGATCGCCGCGCCCGCTGTTTTGGGCGCCGTGAAGCTCGCTTCCAAACCCTCCCGAAGGATGCAGACAGCCGAGCCGACAGAATACAGCGCCGTAGTTCCCTATGCCGAAACCGCCGGCGATTATTCCGAGGTTTTCGAGTGGCTCCGCCCCTCCCTCTCCGATCACGACCAAGTAAAAAACTCGGGAGGGTTTAGCCGGTATTATTACGATACGGAGCCCGTGAAAGACATAAACTCAGACGGAATACCCACCGCAGCGATCATTGAACCCCAATCGGCAACAGATTATTCAAACACCAACGTTCAGGTGGAAGGCGTCGACGAATCCGACATTGTAAAGACCGACGGCAGATATATATACGTGCTGAATGAAAAAGGCGTCACCGTGCTCGCTGCCGATGGAGCTGAAACGCACGTAGTCTCTTATATCCCGGAAGAAGAAATGCCCTTCCACGACGATGACTGCGGCAGGATATTCAGCGGAATGTATCTTGCCGGCGACAGACTCATCGTCATCGCTCAGGAATTTGATCGTTCGCCCCTTTATTACAGATACTATTTCGAAAGCATTGAAGATACGTATCCCGAAACGACTGAAGACGCCGACGGCGCCAAGCCCGAAAGCACCGATGAATGCTATTATTGCTTCAGCCGATTCAGCGGCAATACGATGGTCTATGTTTTCGATATCGAAGACGCTGAAAAGCCCGTACGCATCTCCTCGCTCTGCATGGAGGGCAGCTTCAATGATTCCCGCCTGACCGACGGAAGACTGTACGTAATTACCTCGTATTATCCGGATACTGAGGTATATCCCAACGATCCCGCCACATTCGTTCCCGGCTGCTATAACAATGACGGCGAGTGCAAGCTGACTTCCGTCGGCAATATCTCGCGCATAGGCGAAGGCGGAAGCTATACCTATATCGCCGCGCTGGACATTTCGGATCCCTCCGCGTTCTCGGACACGCTCGCTCTGCTCGGATCAACGGACACGATCTACTGCAGCGGGACCTCGATATACCTTACCATGTCAAATAATGAGGAGAAGAAGGAGAGCGTCCGCTTCTTCACAGACGATGACTGCGAATGTACCATCGACGCCAACGGCGACCATGAGGGGACCCTCATTACATGGTATGAAAAGACCGGGATCTGCCGCGTATCGCTTGCGGGAGGGAAACCCGTACTCGCCGCACAGGGCTTAGTTGACGGCACGTGTCTCAACCAATTCTCGCTGGACGAATACGACGGGCATCTTCGTATTGCCGTTACGAAAAGCGTTTCCCATTGGGTCGAGCAGGCGCTTGAAGACGGAGGCGAGATCAGTTACTTCGTCGATGATGAAGACGAGGTCAACGCCGTCTACGTACTTAACTCCGACCTCGTCACAGTCGGCAGGCTCGAGGGTCTTGCAAAAGGCGAGCTTATCAAGTCCGTCAGGTTTATGGGCGATATCGGCTACGTCGTCACCTTCCGCCAGACCGATCCTCTGTTCAGCATCGACCTTTCCGTTCCCGCTTCGCCCAAGGTGATGGGCAAGCTCAAGATCCCCGGCTTCTCGGAGTATCTGCACGGCTGGGGCGACGGTCTGCTCTTCGGATTCGGGCAGATGGCCGATACCGAGACCGGTGGCACGCAGGGCATAAAGCTCTCCATGTTCGACGTCTCCGACCCGACCGCCGTAAAAGAGCGCGCCTGCCTTCATATTGAAAACATAGATTATTCCGCCGCGGAATACGACCATAAGGCGATACTGGTCGCTCCCGAGCGCGGGCTCATAGGCTTCCCCGCGGAGTACGACAGCTATGCGATCTACTCCTACGGCGAGGATGGCTTTGCGGAAAAGGCCCGTATAGTATTCGGCGATTCCGATTGGTGCGGCGCCGAAGGAAAGGGCCTCTACATTGGCTCCTGCTTCTACGTGATAGACGTTGCCGGCACGGTGTACGTCATCGATCTTAACGCCTTCGAGCTCACCGCGACGGTGGAATTCTGAAAGACGTAAAAGCAGAAAAAGCCCCATTCCCATGATACGAAAGCCGCTGCGGAGCTGCTTTTCAGCTCTGCGGCGGCTTGCTTTATATAGCTGCGGGGATCATGATCCGCTTCGCGGATGACCCCCCTCTTGGTTTTTCGCCTTCGGCTCAAAACCACTCCCCCCACCCCTGGGGAAGCGCGCTGACCCGCGCGGCTCGCTTCGCTCGTAACGGTACTTCCTTATCAGGAAGAACCGTTTGAGTAGTTCTTCTACAAGTTCCGTACATACGTTTCTCAAAAAATCGTTTTTCTCTTTTTCGCATATTTTTTCGTTATACGTTAATGTCCTGCATAAATCCAAGTATACATGACCGATTCAGCTTTCAGCAGCGCATGGCATTCGTACATGAACCACCTGAACCTGATGTACGGCGGAAAGAATGCTTCAAGGTCGAGGCCTAAGATCGAAGTCATCAAACCCTTCACTCCGCACATGTTACGACATACCTATGCGACAATGCTCTATGATGCCGGTGTTGATATAAAGTCCGCGCAAAAGTTCCTCGGACATGCCAACATTGAAATGACACTTTCCGTTTATACCCACCTTACCAAGTTCAAGATCGACAGTGCTATTGAGAGTCTCAATACTCATATAGCAGAGATGGGATACAGCGGTTCTGCTGAAGATGATGATTGAAAACACAATCAAGCAATGAAAGCCCTGGTGAAACCAAGGGCTTTTATAATGCTTTCAGGTCCAAACGCCTAAACAAGTGACTCTATTAGAACATTAGGCCTTTCGCTATGGAATCAAAATATACTGCATATTTACTGCACAAATTTTTAGAGCAAACGGATACGAATCTCGTATTTCCTGTTTCGATTAGAATGAGGCCTTAAAAAAGGCTTATAAAACAAGCATTTTTGAAACGAATCTCGTAAAATCATACCGCATTATGTTCGATTTCTCCTGCCTCCTAAGCGGAAGGTCCCGGGTTCGAATCCCGGCAAGTGTGCCAAAAGGAATGAGGGGTCAAGACCCCTCATTCCTTTTGGTTTTTATTTATAGGGATTCGAAGCCGCGAATAGAAAAAGCCACAGTGTGGCTTTTTCCGCGGCCGGCTTTTTCGTCGCAGAGCGAGAAGGCGGCGGAGTGAGCCGCCTTCGAGACTCGATGCGCGAAAAAGGAATCCCGGCAAGTGTGCCAAAAACCCCCGAAAACATTGAGTTTTTCGGGGGTTTTCTTTTTGCTTTTACATCCTCTGCTCCGTCCACATTATAATTGCCCGTTGACGCTATTAGAAACAGCTTCTGTCCAGATTGGAATTGAGGCAAGTTTTTCCAATGCAGACGGCGTTGGCTAGTTTTCCAATTATACACCATCCTGTACAGTTTTTACCCCCTACGTGTCCGGGTTTAGTTTACAATTGCACAGTTTTTGAAAAATTCGCTTCAGAACAATATTATTCTTATTTAACCTCATTACGGCCCTTGACATAACATATCGCGTGCGATATAATACAAACAACATATCGCGTGCGATATGTCGTTGAGGTGAAATAATGGATGATAAATATGCCGCACTGAGGCTGAAAAACCAGTTGTGTTTCCCGTTGTACGCCGTTTCAAACATCATCACCAGGAAATACAAGCCCCTACTAGACAGGCTCGATCTGACCTATACTCAGTACGTCGCCATGATGGTCCTGTGGGAGAAAAAGCAGGTCAACGAGAAGTTCCTGTGCGAGGCCCTTTTCCTGAAGTCGAATACGATGACGCCTCTTTTACAAAAGCTGGAGGCCAAAGGTTATATTGAGAAGGCAAAGGATGAAAGCGATGAACGCAACCTTGTAATTACTCTGACAGAAGCCGGAGAGAAACTGCAGGACGACGCACTGTGCGTTCCGGAAACTATTGCGCAGGAGTTTCATCTGACGCCGGAGGAAGCGACGGGGCTTTATCAGGTCCTGTATAAGATGCTGGATGAAGAGAGGGCAAAAGGCTCAAATAATCAGTAACCGCAATTGATGAAGAAGCGGGCAGACAGTTCCGGAAGGAGGACATGACATGAATATTCTCGATTCAATTCGCAAAAGGCGGAGCGTTCGCACTTTTGACGGAACCGGGCTTCGGCCGGAGGACGCGCAGAAGATCCTGGATTTTGCCGGGAAGGCAGAAAACCCATATGATATCCCTATTATATGGAAGCTCCTTGACGCGAAAAAACATGGGCTTAACAGCCCCGTGATCATCGGCGCGGATCTCTATATCGCAGGAAAAATGCATCAAGCTCCACATGCCGAGGAAGCCTTTGGTTATTCATTTGAAAAGATCGTCCTGTTTGCGGAAACACTCGGCATTGGAACAACATGGATCGCCGGAACAATGAACCGCGACGCTTTTGAACGGGCAATGAAGGTTTCCGGCGGCGAAGTCATGCCCTGCGTCAGCCCGTTGGGATACCCTGCGAAAAAGATGTCCCTGCGTGAAACCATGATGAGAAAAGGGATCAGGGCGGACAGCCGCTTCGATTTTGAGGAGCTGTTTTTTGAAGGTTCGTTTGATAAGCCCTTGTCTGAAAGCAGCGCCGGCAGGCTTTTTGAAGCGCTTGAAGCTGTGCGGCTTGCTCCTTCCGCAGTAAATAAACAGCCCTGGCGCTGCGTCTTTTGCGAAGGAAAGGTGCATTTCTATGAAAAGCGCAGCAAGGGATATGTTGCGGAAAACGGATGGGATCTGCAGAAGATCGATATTGGCATTGCGCTGTGCCATTTCGAACTTACCGCTATAGACTGCGGGCTCGATGTTTCTTTCGAGATATCAGACCCAGCAATCCCGGTCCCGGAGAATATGCAGTACATTGCAACTTATATGTTGAAATAAAAAAAAGGAGAAACGCAAAATGAAGACAGTCTACGATTTCACAGTAAGAGACCGGCAGGGACACGACGTCAGCCTGTCGGAGTATCAGGGCAAAGTGCTCCTGATAGTAAACACGGCAACGGGATGCGGTTTCACTCCGCATTATGAACCGCTGGAGGCGATGTATAAGGATCTTCGCGGCAAGGGTTTTGAGATACTTGATTTCCCCTCCAATCAGTTCGCCAACCAGGCGCCCGGAAGCGACGATGAGATCCACGAGTTCTGCACACTGAAGTTCGGCACGGAATTCCCGCAGTTCGCAAAGATCGACGTAAACGGAGAGAGCGCAGACCCGTTGTTCGCTTTCCTTGCTTCGGAAAAGCCTTTTTCCGGCTTCGGAAAAGGCATCAAGAACGCCGTGCTGAACAAGTATGCCAAAATGAACAACAAGAAGTTTGGCGACAAGACGTGTATCGTATGGAACTTTACAAAGTTCCTGATTTACCGTTAACTGATAGTGTTTACGACAATGTATTCTA
>JAEEUX010000167.1 GCA_016290695.1 Oscillospiraceae bacterium | reverse complement strand
TCCTTGAACTCGGTTATGGCTTTGTTGATAGATTTCATGTTTTCCTCACTTTCAAACGAGAGCCCGGCGGGGCTCTCGTTTGAGACGCCTCGTTGGTCGGCGCGAGGGATAGGTGTTTTTGCCGAGGACAAGCGGCGTCAAAAACAAAATTACAAAAAGTTATTTACAGCCGCAAAGGAGTATCCCCTCCCGGGGGATACTCCTTGCAGCTTAAGCATAGAAAAAGGAAGGTATAAAGAAGCATAAAAGCTGACGAGACTTTTATGATTTTCAGAGTTGTTCAGCCGTTTTTCTTCCGGCGCGAGACCTTGACCAGCGCGCCGACGCCGAGCGCCACAAGCGCGACTATCGCGGCTCCGACTATGCCGGAAACGCTTGTTCCCGCGGCGCTTTCACTGTCCGGGAAGGCGTAATCGGGGAGGAAGGCCGTGGTTTCCTGAACGGAGGCCGCCGCCTCGGAAACGGAACCGGAGAGACCGAAGTTATCCTCGTCAAGCCCCATATTCTCGCTGTAACCGGCCTCAGCGTTGCCGAAAAGCGCCCATTCGAGACCGTCGGGGTTGCCGCTTGCAAAGAGCGAGAGCAGACCTCCGACAAGAAGGGCCACGACAGCGAGGATCACGACGACCGTTTTCCCGGTGAGGCGGCCTTTCCCGGCGGAATCAGAGGAAACTTCCGTAAGAAGCTCAGGTCTTGTCTCGTTTACGAACGAGAGGATGGCGGCCGTAATGAGGCCTTCAACGAGGCCGATGGCGAGGTGGATGGGCTGCATAAGCGCGCAGAACGCGCCGAAGGGCAGCTCCGTAATGCCGGAGGCGGTCGTTTCGAGGACGACGGAGAACGCGCCGAGCTGGAGCGTGACGACGCAGCCTATAACGGACGCGAGGATTATCTTAAGCCGCGAGGAGGATATTTTGCTTCGCATCAGCGGCCGCCAGATGAGGTAATAGCCCACGAAGCAGCCGTAAAACGCCATGTTCCAGACGTTTGCTCCGAGCGCCATCAGGCCGCCGTCGCCGAAAAACAGGCTCTGTATCGCGAGAATTACTATCATGGAGAGGAAGCCTGCCTGCGGGCCGAGCAGCGCCGAAAGGAGCATGCCGCCGCACATATGGCCGGAGGAGCCGGTGCCGGGGATGGTGTAGTTTATCATCTGCCCCGCGAAAACGAGCGCGGAGCTTACCGCCATGAGCGGAAGCTTTTTATCGTCATCGCCGAGCTTTTTTATATTGTGAACGGATACGCCTGCGGCAGTGCCGGAGGCGACGTACATAACCGCCGCAGTTGCCGGAGCGAGCAGCGCGTCTGCCATATGCATGAAAAAAGACCTCGCTTTATGAGTGTTTTCTGTTAGCGTTTCGGTTTACACAGAAAATATAACATGAACTGCGAGGCCAAACAAGCCTCCCCGGGGGATATAATTTATCGGGAAATGCGACAAATTTCGGAGCGGGAACCGCTGCTTGGTTGTGCTGCTTGTCCTGTAGGGAACGCCGGGGACGGCGTTCCGCAAATATGCAACCTCTCAGTCAGCTTCGCTGACAGCTCCCCTACGAGGGGAGCGAAGGCGCGCCGGGGTCGCCGCGCCCTACGGGACTGGCGCGTTTTGTACAATTGTACAATGAAATTTGACTGCTGATTGTATTTGCCTGCGTAGGGGACGGCCCCTGGACGTCCCGCCCGCGCGAAGCGCGGTTTCGCTCCCCTTTCAGGGGAGCTGGCACGGGCAAAGCCCGTGACTGAGAGGTAATACCGTCCCGCCCGCGCAGAAAGGAGCGCCAAGGCGTTTAATCCTGCCTCGACGCTCCAAATCGTTTAATTATTCGCTGTTAGCCGCCCGCACGGGTTTATCCCACGATTTTCACAGCGGTGCCGTAGACCATTATTTCCGCCGCACCCTGCATTATCGTGGACGAACCGTAGCGGATGCCCACGACAGCGTCGGCCCCGAGCGCCTCGGCGTTATCGACCATACGCTTCGTGGCGATCTGGCGCGCCTCGTTGAGCATTTCGGTATAGCCGGAAAGTTCGCCGCCGACGAGGGACTTCATCCCCGCCATAAAATCTCTGCCGAAATTCTTGGAATGCACTACCGTTCCCTTAACGATGTCCAGCGCCTCTATCTGCGCGCCGGGAATGGTTTCAATAGTCAGAAGCTTCATCTTCTTCTCCTCCGTTTAATTCTTTTATTCTCTGCAAGAGTGCTATAACCAGCCCGATTATCACTGCCGCGGGCAGCACGACGATAAGCGCCGTAATGAACGGGGGCAGCCCTGCACCAGAGCCGGTAAACAGGATCGCTGCGACCCAAAGAACGATAAGCGCGATTATCACGGCTGCGGACGCGACCGCGCCGCGCTTTTTCACCTTAACGTCGGATTTCTTTACGTTCACAAACCTCGCACCTCCTTTCTCAAGCTCCTCAAGCTCGCCGAGAAGCGCAGACGCGTCCAGCGTGGAGAAGCTTTCGCCGCTGCCGCGGATTTTGCCGCAGATATCGGAAACGAGGCGTATGTTTTCCTCTTCGCGCGCCGTCATGACGAGATGGCGCTCCATGCAGTCGGAAAGAGTCAGCCGCCCTGTTATTATCTGGCGGATCTCTTCTATGGGGACGTTCAGCCGACGCAGGAGCTTTATCCGCGCGAGGGTGTAAACGTCCTCCTCGGCATATTCGCGATAACCGTTTGCCGAGTTGCGCGCAGGTTTTATAAGACCCTGTTCCTCGTAGAAGCGGATGTTCTTCTTCGTTATGCCGACCATTTGCTCGATTTCGTTGATTTTCATGCGCTGAATCTCCGGTTCTGCCTTTGCGGCGGTGGCTTACGCTCCCTTTTTACACCTTCCACAAGGGGGAAGGTCAAGAGAAATTTTGAAAATTGCCGCGTTTTTTTCAAAAAACCCGCAGCGCGGGAAAAACCGAACTGCGGGAGTTAAGCGTTTTGTCTTCAGTTCAGTCGCCGCAAAGACGCTCGATCATGACGGGATACTGCTCGAGGATATTCGTGATGTCCTCAAAAATGAGGCTCCTTTGCGTAACATTGCGGGCCATGGCGTTTATGCTGGCGTCCACGTCCTCAAAATAGCTCTGCGATTCGTCGATGGTGCTGCCGACGCGGGAGAGATAATCGGAGCAATCGTGGAAGCGTTCGGACATATCCGCGCGCTGCTGGCCTATTTCGTCGGCGACACCGGAGATGCTGCCGACCATTTCCTCCGTGCTGTTAACGTATTCGTGGGACTTGGCCGTGGCCTTGAAGGTGTCCTCGATGGAGGAAGACAGACGCTCGTTATTCTCGGCGAGCTGCTCCATGGCGCTGCCGATGCTCTCGACGAGCTTCTTCGTATCGTCGGACAGGGCGTTTACCTGCTCGGCGACGACGGCGAAGCCCCTGCCGCTCGCGCCGGCGCGCGCAGCCTCTATGGAGGCGTTGAGGGCCAGGAGGTTCGTCTGCGTGGCGATGCCGTTTATCTTCTGGACGGTTTCCATTATCTCGGCGAAGTTCCTGGAGAATTCCTTGACGATGCTCTGAACGGAGGCTATCATCTCGTCCACCGTCTGCGAGGAGGTGCGAACCTGCTCTATGCCGCCCTTTATTTCGTCGACGGTGAGGTTCATCTTCTGCACGATGTCCTCAAAGCTCTGCGTGACGGCTTCAACGTCGTTGAAGCGGTGGTGAAAGTCCTCTACTGAGTCCTTTACCGCCTGATTGTGGCTTTTGAGCGCATCGAAGGATTTGCGGATGACGCCGAAATTCTCGTCGCCCTCCTGAAGCCTGCCCGTTTCGCCGATGAGGTAAGCGCTCGATTCGACGAGGGGGGAGAGGCTCTTGGAGAGGGAAACGTCTTTATTTTCGGCGGCTGCGGGGGCCTGCTGAAGCTTCTTTTTTCCGAACATGACGCATCCTCCTTATTCAAAAACGGCGCAGACCATGGTTTGGTTCACGTGCTGGCGGTTATACTGCTCGCCGCCGCCGATATATCCGGCGAAGGGCGCTATTCTCGACATGTTGGTGAGGAATTCCTTGAGATACCCGTCCTTTTCAAAGAGCAGGTATCTGTAGATGCAGTTTACGGAGAAGATCATCGACGGCTCGGCGACGAGAGAGCGGATGTGACGCCGCGTTTCCTCGTTTATCGCGCGGTAATCCTTGAGCTTGAGGATATAGAGCGAGTCGTTCACGTTTATGCGCTTGTAGTTCGTGATGGCGCCGTTTTGGAGGACGCCGTTCATCGAGGATATGTAGATTTCGCCGTTGATTATCCTGCCGAACGGGGCCTTCAGGACGTTATCGACTATCTTGTCCCTGGCTACGCCTGTTTCGGCGGAGTATACGTCCGCCGCAGGGCGGTGGTCAAGCTCGGTGAGCTCCTTCTTCGCCGTGTTTACCTTCGTGGCGAGGTGGACGGGGCCGTCGGCCTTGTCGTAGATGTTCTCGCGCACGACGAAGGCCTTGCCCGTCGTGTTTTTCACGACGATGTAGGCGCAGGCGTCCTCCTATACCTTGCCGCTATAGGCGACGAGGGCATGGCGGCCCTCCGGCGCGCCGTAAACGGTTCCGTCCGCAAGACCGACGCCCGCAGGCTCAAGGGCGATGTTCATCGTAGAGACGAGGACTTCCTCGTTGCCGGTGCAGAACTCGATGCAAACGGTGGAGTCCGGCTGGGGAGAAACGGCCTTCACGCTTTCGGAGAGCTTGTAAAGCTCGGAGAGCGGGTCTGTGGATAGGTTCCCTATGAGGCCCGCGGAGACCTCCGCCTCGCCGAGAATGGCGGTGACTACGAGGATGTTCGTGTCGTCCGCCGTCTGCTCATGGTAGACGGTCCCGGCCGTGCCGATAATGTCGGCGTTCGGGAAAAGCTCGGCAAGCTCTCTTGCGAAGAGCGGGAGCCTTGCATAATCGGAGAGAAAGATGATACCCTTCGGGTCAAAAACCCCGGATGTCGCCTCGGCTGCCGCTTGAGCTATATCCGGTTTTTGACTGGATTTTATTAAACTTTTCACAGCGCTTCTCCTCACGTTATATAGATTTGGGTGCTTATGAAAATTATATTATAGAGATTATTTTATGTCAACCCGTCGAAAAGCTAATTGTTAATCATGAATAATTAATATGGAGCGGTTTTTGTTATACTGACAGTGATTGTTAAGCGCTGCCGCGATAGCGGCGCGGTGGTTGATTTGCAGTTCGGGAGGGGGCGGCGTCGGCGGCGGCCCGGTTGCGGGCTGTGGGATTGACGCGAGGCTGTGATGTGGTTTGTCGGCAGTGGTCTGTGGGCCTGGGGCTTGCCCCAGGCGTGGCAGTTGGGGGGTTGCGTTTTATTAGCAGACCGCGCCTGTGGCGCGGCGGGCGGTCGTGGGCGCCCGCCCCTACGGTACAGGATTTTTATTTTTATCAACCATATGGGATTTCTGCAAAGGCGAGGTGCTTTGCGGAACGCTGAGGACAGCGTTCCCTACCGGACATGGTTCAACCATATGGGATTGTGCAGGTGGTAGGTGCCATGCCGGGGGCAAGCCCCCGGCCCACAGGCAAGCCCCCGGCCCACAGGCAAGCCCCCGGGGCACAGGCGGAACCATGGTGGTGCATACGGCTCGTTACTCTCGACCTCTCAGTCGCCTGCGGCGACAGCTCCCCTTATCCAAGGGGAGCGAAGGGTGCGGTGGTTGATTTGCAGTTCGGTAGGGAACGTCGTCCCTGACGTTCCGGTTGCAGGCAGTGGG
>JAEEUX010000166.1 GCA_016290695.1 Oscillospiraceae bacterium | reverse complement strand
TAATGAGGACGAAATTAAACAAAACCAAAAGCGGCCATTGTTGGGATATTATATCGATATCGACGATGGAGAACACAACGAAGAAGATTATGCCGATGACCATTGCCGAAATCTGAACCGCCATGTAGCTGTTAGTATTATAACTCCTTGTGGCGCTGTAAATAAGCACAAGACCAATGCTCGAAGCGGCAATGCTGAGCACAAGCAGGAGAATGTCCGCCGTCTTGAAAAAATCTTTAATTCCGCTGAAAAAAAGCTTTATATTTGCCTTCATGACAATACCTCGGACTAAAATATACTGCGCCGGAAGATTGATTTTGGCGCGGCTTGAGGGCGGCAAATTGCCCCTTTATATGATTATAACATTATAATTGGGAGTTTTCAATTTTTTTGTTTACTTGTAGGGTGCATAATGATAAAATAATATGAACTGTGGAAAGGAGCGGGCAAATGCTGTATACTTCAAGTAGCGAAAAGAATACCGAGGCTATCGGCAAAGACTTTGCCGCAACGCTTGTGTCCGGCTCTGTCTGTGCTTTTTTCGGTGAGCTCGGCTCCGGCAAGACCGCGTTTATCAGAGGAATGGCGCGCGGACTTGGCATAGATATGCCCGTATCCAGTCCGAGCTTCAACATCGTAAACGAATATCCGGGCAGAATCCCGCTTTTTCATTTTGATATGTACCGTCTCGGCTCCTCCGACGAGCTTTTCGACATAGGCTGGGAGGATTATCTCGAACGCGGCGGCGTTTGCGCCGTGGAGTGGAGCGAGCGTGTCAAGGACGTTTTTGAGCCGGGAACGTATTATATCGTTTTCACCAAAACAGGCGAAACAGAAAGAACCATTTCCATAGAGGTGAAAAAATGAACCAGCCGTTCAGAGTTCTTGCAATCGAATCCTCCGCGAAGGCCGCGTCCTGCGCTCTTGTTGAGGACGGGAAGCTTATTGCGTCGTCGTTTCGCAATAACGGGCTTACGCACAGCGTTACGCTGCTTCCAATGGCGGAAGGGCTTCTAAAAGACTGCGGTTTTACGGTTAAGGATATGAGCCTTATCGCCGTCGCCGCCGGGCCGGGCTCGTTCACAGGAATAAGAATAGGCGTCGCTGCGGCGAAGGGCCTTATGTGGGGCGCGGAAATCCCCGGCGTCGGCGTCTCGACGCTGGAGGCTATGGCGTGGAGCTGCCGCGCTATGGAGGGCTGCGTTATTTGCCCCGCTATGGACGCAAGACGCGGGCAGATTTACAACGCGCTGTTTGAAATTACGAACCGTATCCCTGCCAGAATCACGCCTGACAGGGCAATTTCCGTCGAAGAACTTGCGGAAGAACTGAAAAATCTGAAAAAAAGCGTTTTTATAGTTGGAGACGGAGCGGAATTATGCTATAATACTTTAGATAAGCTTGGAGTCAGTGCTGCGCTTGCTCCGGAGGACGTGAGGTTTCAGTCTGCCGTAGGCGTCGCTTACGCCGCTCTTGCCGCTGACCCGTCAGAATGGGGCGGGCTTGAGCCGGTGTATCTCCGCAAATCACAGGCGGAGAGAGAACGAGACGAAAAGCTTGGTCATTAACTGTTATTATTCATATATACAAAGGAGATATTACCCGTGAGTGAATTACATGTAATGGAGCATCCTCTTATTCAGCATAAGCTTTCCATTCTCAGAGATAAAAATACAAGCGTTAAGGAGTTTCGCGAGATAGTCTCCGAGATAGCCAGCCTTATGTGCTTTGAGGCAACGAGAAATCTTCCTCTTGAGGAAGTTGAAATCGATACCCCCGTCGCAAGGGCAAAGGTAAAGCGTCTCGCGGGCAAGAAGCTTGCAATAGTTCCGATTCTCCGCGCAGGTCTCGGCATGGTGGACGGCGTCCTCCAGCTCATTCCGAACGCGAAGGTCGGACATATCGGCCTTTACCGCGACCCGAAGACCCTTGAGCCGGTGGAATATTACTGCAAGCTCCCGAACGACATTCAGGAGAGAGATGTTTTCGTTCTCGACCCCATGCTTGCTACAGGCGGAAGCGCCGCCGCGGCAATAAGCTTTATTAAGCAGCGCGGCTGCCGCACTATCCGTCTCATGAACATTATCGGCGCGCCGGAGGGCGTTAAGAAGGTTCAGTCCGAGCATCCCGACGTCGATATCTTCGTAGCAGCGCTCGACGAGAAGCTTAACGACCACGGTTACATCGTCCCCGGTCTCGGCGACGCGGGCGACAGGATTTTCGGCACAAAATAGAGTGTATTCATATAAGGCGGCTTTTGCCGCCTTAATATTTGATGCTAAGCTCATACCCGGGAGAATATAATGATCGACATTACCGTTAAAAACATTGTCAAAGCCTTTGAGGAAGACAAAAATATATTGGACGGCATTTCCTTCGAGATTTACGAAGGGGAGCGTGTCGGTCTGCTCGGAAAAAACGGGGCGGGCAAGTCAACGCTGTTTAAAATCATCATCGGCGAGCTGAGCTCCGACGAGGGCGAGGTCGTTCTGCCGTCCGGCAAACGCGCGGGGCTCATTTCGCAGATACCCGTCTTCCCGCCGGAATACACGACGGAGGACGTTTTAAAAACCGCGCACAGCCATATTTACGCCATCCGTAAAAAGATGGAGGCCATAGAGCGAATCATGTCCGAGGGCAGCGAATACAGCGCTTCGGAGTATGACCGGCTCATGGCGGATTTTGAGCGTCTCGGCGGCTATGACATTGATTTTGAACGCGATAAGGTCGCTAACGGCCTTTATATCCCGCGTGAGATGCGTGAGCGCCTGTTTTCCCAGCTCAGCGGCGGCGAAAAGACGCGCGTGAATCTTGCGCGTCTGATACTCGAAAAAACCGACATCCTGCTGCTCGACGAGCCGACGAACCACCTTGACCTGCACGCGACGGAATGGCTTGAAGATTATTTGGCGCATTTCAAGGGAACCGTCCTCACCGTTTCGCACGACCGCTATTTTCTCGACAAGGTCGTTGACCGCGTTATAGAAATAGTCGACGGCAAGGCGGAGTTTTATAACGGCAATTACAGCTTTTTTGCCATTGAAAAACAGGCTCGCTTTGAAGAGCAGATGAAAAAATACGAAAAAGAGCAGAAGGAGATCAAGCGTCTTGAGGACGCGGCTGACCGCCTGCATCAATGGGGCACGGGCAACAAAAAGCTCATGCAGAAATCCTTCGCCATTCAGTCGCGCATAGAGCGTCTGCGGCAAACGGACAGGCCCACGGCAGAAAAGCGCATGTTTGCGCGTTTTACCGAGCGTGAGTTTACGAGCGACGAGCTTTTTGTTATTAAGGGCCTGCAAAAGAGCTTCCCCGGAAAGCTCATTCTGAGTGGGGCAGACCTTAACGTCGGCGGAGGGGAACGTATAGCTCTTCTCGGTGATAACGGCGCGGGCAAGTCCACCTTTATCCACATGCTTTTGGGCAGCGAGAAGCCCGACAGGGGCATGATAAAGCTCGGCCCCGCAGTAAAGATGGCCTGCCTTGAGCAGCAGATTCATTTCGACCACATGGAGCGCAGCGTCCTCGATACGGTGATATACGAAACTAATTGCAGCACGCAGACGGCTCGCAACCGCCTCGGCGCGTTTAAATTCTCCGGCGAGGATGTTTTCAAGCCCATCTCGGCGCTTTCAGGCGGCGAGCTAAGCCGCCTTCGTCTTTGTATTCTCATGCGTGAGGACGTAAATTTTCTCATCCTCGACGAGCCGACGAACCATCTTGACATTGCCTCGCGCGAATGGATCGAAGAAGCGCTTGAAGATTATACGGGCGCGCTGCTTTTCGTTTCGCACGACAGATATTTTATAAGCCGTTTTGCCGAACGAATCTGGGAGCTTGAAAACGGCGAAATCACCGATTTTAAGGGCGGTTTTGAGAAATTCCGTGAGTTTAAGGCAAGAACTGCGAAGACCGAGCAAGTCAAAAAAGAGGCTAAACCCAAAGCGGAGAAAAAAACGAAGCCTCAGAGCGCCGAGAAAAAGGCTGCTCTGCTTGAAAAGGAAATCAATTCGCTCGAAGCGGAAAAGGCGAAGCTCGACGCCGACATTGAGGAATTTTCATCAGATTACCAGAAGCTGAACGAGCTTTTCGAGCAGAAAACAGAGCTCGAAGCTAAGCTGAACGAGCTTTATGACCAGTGGGCCGAAGTCAGCGAATAAGCCAAAAAATCTCTTTTGCGGAGCCTGAAATATGCTTGAAAAACTTAAACTTATCGAGGAAAAATACGAGGAACTTGAAGCGCGTATGCTCAGCCCTGAGTTATATAACGACCCAACCGCGATGAGCCGCGCCGCGCGCGAGCAAAAGGAGCTTGCACCGCTCGTGGAGACTTACCGCGAGTATGTCCGCGCGGAAAACACGGCCAAGGAAGCGCTAGAACTGATTTCCTCGTCGACGGATAAGGAGCTGAAGGCTCTGGCGCAGGAGGAATACGAAAGCGCGACGGCTTCTATTGACGAGCTTAAAAACAAGCTCCGTCTGCTCCTTATTCCGAAGGATCCGAACGACGATAAAAACGTTATCGTCGAAATTCGCGCGGGCGTAGGCGGCGACGAGGCGGCGCTTTTCGCCGGGTCGCTCCTGCGTATGTATACAATGTATGCCGAGCGCTGCGGCTGGAAGCTCGAGATAACCGATATTAACGAAACGGAGCTCGGCGGCGTAAAGGAAGTCAGCTTCATCATTGAGGGAGAGGGCGCCTATTCGCGCCTTAAATTTGAAAGCGGCGTGCACCGCGTCCAGCGCGTTCCCGATACGGAGGCGGGCGGCAGGATTCATACCTCCACGGTGACGGTCGCTGTTCTTCCAGAGGTCGACGAAGTGGAGCTGCAAATCAACCCCAACGATTTGCAAATAGACACCTACCGTTCCTCCGGCGCGGGCGGTCAGCACGTTAACAAAACCGAGAGCGCTATTCGTATAACGCATATACCGACCGGCCTTGTCGTAGAATGTCAGGACGAGCGCAGCCAGTACAAAAACAAAGACCGCGCCATGAAAATACTGCGCGCAAAGCTTTACGACATGGAGTGCGAAAAGCAGAACGCCGAGATTGCCGCCGAAAGAAAAAGCCAGGTCGGCATGGGCATGAGGAACGAGCGCATCAGAACCTATAACTTCCCGCAGGGCCGCGTTACCGACCACCGCATCGGCCTCACCCTCTACAAAATTGACTCCGTCATGAACGGCGACCTTAACGAGCTTATCGACGCGCTCATAACAGCCGACCAAGCCGAAAAACTCAGAACAAGCGAGGAAAACTAAGTTGGAAACGCTTCTTCTTGCAACGGAAAACACCCGGCAGCGCGAGGAAAATATCCTCAAAGCAGCAGAAATCATAAAACGCGGCGGCCTTGTCGCCATACCCACGGAAACGGTTTACGGCCTCGGCGCCTCTGCGCTCAATGAGGACGCGGTAAAGCGTATTTTCGAGGTGAAGGGCAGGCCGCAGGATAACCCGCTCATTATCCACGTTGAGAGCGCGGAAGCGCTGAATAAATGGTGCCGAAACGTCCCCGATACGGCGTTTCGCCTCGCGGAAATGTTCTGGCCGGGGCCGCTTACGATGGTACTGCCTAAAAACGAGCTTATCCCGCCCCGCGTCACGGCGGGGATGGATACCGTCGCTGTCCGCTGCCCGGATCACCCTGCAACGATGCGGCTGATAGAACTGTCCGGAGTTCCGATAGCCGCACCCAGCGCTAATATTTCCGGCAAGCCGAGCCCCACCACGGCCGCGCACGTTAT
>JAEEUX010000165.1 GCA_016290695.1 Oscillospiraceae bacterium | reverse complement strand
TATGACGGAATATTCTGCAAGTAAGATATGTGCCGGGAATTATGCGGTGTTGCCCTTACATTAATATTCAGGGGGGGCTTCAAATGGCAACTAAAGACCCGTTGAAACTGGAAAACCAGCTTGGTTTCCCGCTTTACGCAGCCTCGCGTGAGCTTATCAAGCGTCACAGGCCGTATTTGGATGCCCTCGGCCTCACCTATACGCAATATATCGCCATGCTCGTTATATGGGACGAACGAAAGATAAGCGTCAAACAGCTCGGAGAGCGTCTTTTCCTCGATTCCGGGACGCTAACACCCGTTCTTAAAAGCCTTGAAGCGAAAAGGCTTATCACGCGCAAGCGTTCGGCAGCAGATGAAAGGGTTCTCATGGTTCAGATAAGCGAGAAGGGCAACAGCCTGCGCGAGCGCGCCATGAATATCCCTGAGCACGTTCTTCGCGGCATTTCTCTTAGCAGGAGCGAGGCAAAGGAGCTCATTCGTCTCGCAAACAAGCTCATTCTGCGTGAGCCGGAGCCCGAACCGGAACAATCCGAGAGCGAAGAGAATGTTCAGGTCATTTCGCTCGACCTGAGGGGCTGCAAGTTTTATTTTGAAGTCCACGAAAGGATAGCGCAGGCTTTCAATTTTCCCGATTGGTACGAACGCAACTGGGTGGCGTTCCGCCAGCTTATCTACGGCGAAAAGGACCCGCTGCTTGTGCGGATTTACGGCTTGAGGGGGCTGCCCGAGAGCTGGAAACACGACATGGACAAAATGCTGGATATTCTCGACGAGAAGAAGCAGAATTTCCCCGGCAGCTTTGATTATAAGCTTATAGACTAATGAAAAGAACCCTTCTGGATGAGCTCGGCTTCTCTTCAAGGGACGAAGCCCTCTCTTTCTTAAAAAAGCTTTGGCGCGGAGAACAGATTCCCTGCCCCATCTGCGGAGCCGCGCTTGAACCGCTGCACAAAAAGGCGAAGAAAAGCGCCTGCGACTGGCAGTGCAAAAGCTGCGACAGGACATATAAAACCATTCACCTGCTCGACGAATTGAACGCGCAGCGCTGAATAATTCCATAAAATGCACACGCGGGTCATGCCAACAAGAGGCGTGACCCGCGCTTTTTTATTCGTTAAAATTGTTCCTTTTCTTCAACGCACTCGTTCTTTATCTTCCCCACAAGGAACTGGAGCGCGTCAATAACGCGGGGGCGGATGTCGCCGCCAACGAGGACGAGCATCATGTCGTCGCCGGGACGCAGCTCGCCGCTGTTTACCCAAACGCGGACGTAGTAAATTCCCGGCAAAGTCTTTGTTTCCGCAATGGCGGAGTTTATTTTCGTCTCGTCATAGCTCAGGACGAGCGACGCGACGGGCTTCGTCCCCTCCGCGCCCTCGCGTACAGCCGCGCGCGCAGAGCTGCGGACGACCCCGTTATGCGTAAGGTACATGCCCACGCGATGGGCGTCCGGGTCAGCCTTCGCCTCCTTGAGCCATGCGTCCACGGACGGGGCCTTCTTCGGCTGCGGCTTCGCGGCGCAGTCTGCCGAACCGCTTCCGAGCAGCATTTCCATCCCGTGCGCTATGGGTGCGATGACCGCCTCAAGGTTTTCCCTGGCAGCCTTCTCGCTGCCGGGGAGGTTGACTATGAGGCTGCGTCCCCTTATGCCCGCCGCCGAGCGTGAAAGGCAGCCTCGCGAGGTAATTTTCATGCTCTCGGCGCGCATCGCCTCCGGGATGCCGCAAGTCTCGCGCTCGACGACGGCAAGCGTCGCCTCCGGCGTTACGTCGCGCGGGGAAAAGCCCGTGCCGCCCGTGGTGAGGATGAGGTTAAGGCCCAGCTCGTCGCTGCATTTTATGAGTTCGGCCTTTATTTTCTCTCCCTCGTCGGGGATGATGGAGGTATACTGCACGCTCCAGCCGGATTTTTCGAGCATGGCGCAAAGCGCCGGGCCGCTCGTATCGACGCGTTCTCCGCGCGAGCCCTTATCGCTTACGGTAATGACCGCCGCTGTGTAACTCATGTTTATTCCTCCCTTTTAAAGTCTCCGTGGACTCCGCCGGACTTCGTCAGAAGGCGGATGTCGGAAATAACGATGTCCTTCTGGACGGCCTTGCACATATCGTAAACCGTGAGTGCGGCTACTGACGCTGCCGTAAGCGCCTCCATCTCCACGCCGGTCTTCCCGTCGCAGCTTACGCTGGCCTTGATTTCGACGCTGAGCCGCGCTTCGTCGAGACTCAGAGACAGGTCGATCCCGCCTATTGCGACGGGATGGCACATCGGTATAATATCCGGCGTGCGCTTGGCGCCCATTATTCCCGCCACCTGCGCGACGGTGAGAACATCGCCCTTTTTCATGCCGCCGGACTTAATAAGCGCGAAGGTCTCTGCGCTTACGAGCACGCGCGCGGCGGCGACAGCGGTTCTCCGGCTCTCCGGCTTTTCGCCCACGTCCACCATTTTTGCGCGGCCTTCGTCGTTAAAATGTGTAAAATCGTTATAATTCTGCATTTTTTAGTTCTCCGTATTTGCACCGGCTCAGCCGCCGATTGCGTTCATGTTTCTGCCCGCTTCGCTGCGCGAATCGGAGGAAAGCGGCGCGTGGCAGGCGGGCTTAGCCAGTATCGCCTGCTCCATACGCTCCATCATTCCTTCTTCGTCCAGGCCCTTTATCGAAAACTCCTGCGAGGAATGCAGGCAGGGCTTGAGCTTGCCGTCCGCAGTGAGGCGGATGCGGTTGCAGGCGGCGCAGAAATGGCTGCTCACGGGGTTTATGAGCCCGATTTTCCCCCGCGCGCCGGGAAGACTGTATAATTTGGCCACACCGCCGTCCGCCGGCTCCGGTCTGAGCTCCGGCAGCGCCTTCAAAACGGCTTCGCCCGGCAGATACGCCCCCGCGCCGAACTCCTCCTGCTCCGTCATCGGCATGAGCTCGATAAAGCGCAGGTCAATGGGATATTTCCGCGTGAGCGCGGCTAAGTCCGCAATTTCGCCGTCATTGAAGCCGCCTATAAGGACGGAATTTATCTTTATGCGGTCAAAGCCCGCGCAAAGCGCCGTTTCTATACCCTTCATCGCGCGGGAAAGCTCCCCGCCGCGCGTAATGTAGGCGTATTTTTCGGTGTCCAGCGTATCGAGGCTTATGTTAAGACGTTTAACTCCTGTATCGTGCAGCTTGGCCGCAAGCTCGGGCAGAAGTATGCCGTTAGTCGTTATGCAGACTTCCTTGATGCCCTCGACGGCGGCGCAGCGCTCGCATATCGAAACGATGTTTTTCTTAATAAGCGGCTCGCCGCCCGTTATCCTGAGCTTCGTCACGCCGAGCCTTGCCGCCGCGTGGACAGCGCGGACTATCTCGTCCTCCGTGAGCATTTCCTCATGCGCCTTTTTGCATATTCCCTCCTCGGGCATGCAATATCGGCAGCGGAGGTTGCACAGGTCCGTCACCGAAAGGCGAAGGTATGTGATTTTTCTTCCGAATTTATCTTCCATATCAGTATCTTCCAAAGCTGCAGTTCGGCCAGTGGCAGGATTTGCAGAGCTGGCATAATCCGCCGCTTCCGAGGTTAACAAGCTCCGCCTTCGTGAACTTGTCCCCCGTGAATATCTGCGGCAGGAGAACATCGAAGGTGGTGGTCGGCATACTAATCGCCGCGCCGGGGACTCCGAGTATCGCGATGCCGCCGAGATAGCCGACAAGTGTCATGTTTCCCGGCTGCGAAGGCAGGCCGTGAGTGATTATCTCCGCGCCGAGCTGCCTTATCGCCGTGGGCGTAAGATCGTCGGGGTCGACGGACATGCCGCCCGTAAAAATTAGGATATCCGCACCCGCGGCAATATGCTCCCTTGCGGCGGAAACTATCATATTAAGATCGTCGTCACAGATGGAAACGCCGCAGATTTCCGAAGGAAAGGCCTTCAGCTTCCGGCGCAAGACCATCTCAAACTTATCTTTAATTCTGCCGTGATAAACCTCGCTCCCCGTGATGATAATGCCCACCTTGCGGCTTTTATAGGGACGAAGCTCCATGAGCTGAGTATTTTTGCAAAGCTCCTCGGCCTCTATAATCTGAATCTCCTTTGTAACGATCGGAACAATTCTCATGGAGGCAAGCCGTGCACCGATTTCAACCGGGTAATGATCCGGCAGCGTGGTTATCGTTATGTCGCCTATGGAATTAATTTTCCGCAGGAGCGCCGTATTTACGCGGAACATTCCGCGCTCCTGCGCCGTGAACACGATTTTGCCCTCATTAGGCTCGCTGCACTGCCATCCGGCGGCAGGGACCATCGCCGCGAGACGGCGCGCCGCGTCTTCCTCGTGGATTTCACCCGCCGTATCCTCCCAGACGAAAATATGCTGTTTGCCGTAATCGAGCAGCTTGGGAATGTCCTCTTCGCGGATAACGTGTCCGCGTTTGAACGCCGCACCCTTGAAGCCGTCGAACATGGCGGTAATATCGTGACAAAGCTGCATTCCTACGGCGTCCTCAACTCTTACTTTTTTCATACAAGAAATCCTTTCAATGTGCTTTCTCCGCTCAGCGGCGGCGTTCCCGCGGGGACTATCGCCATCATGTCACAGCCTATGGCGGAGCTCAGGACGGCGTTGCCCTGCCTGCTTGACAGCTCCATACGCGCTCGGGAACCGTCTATATAAAGTCTGCCGCGCAGGAAGCGCGTAACAGGACTCTTTTTCTTAAATTCCACCGACACTCCGACGCTGAACACTCTTGGGAGGCAATCAGCCCTTCCGCAGAGCTTCCTCAGCGCGGGCGCGGCAACGGCGTAAAAGCTTGTGAGCGAGGAAGCCGGGTTGCCGGAAAGCCCGAAAATGAGCTTGCCGCCGCGCTCGGCATAGGCGCAGGCCATGCCGGGCTTCATCTTAACGCCGCGGATAAGGATCTCCGCGCCGCATTTTTCCATCGCGGCAGGCGTGAGGTCATAGTCCCCCACGGAAACGCCGCCCGTCGTCAAAACGGCGTCGCAGCCCTCAAGCGCCTTATTGAGCATGTCCGCGATGGTCTCAACGCCGTCCCCCGCGATGCCCATATAGACCGGCTCGCAGCCGATGCGCCTGAGCGCTGCCTCGAAGGTGTAGCGGTTAGTGTTGCGTATTTTCCCGGGCGCGGGAGCGCAGTCCGCCTCGACGAGCTCGCTGCCCGTGGATATGACGGCGACTCGCGGCCTTTTATACACAAGCGGCTCCGCCACACCCTGCGCCGCGAGAGTTCCCGCAAGCGCGGGGTCTATTATATCGCCGGGAGAAGCGAGCATTTCCCCCTTTTTAACGTCCTCGCCCGCAGTAACGATATTGTCGCCGGGCTTCACCGGCTCAAAAACGCTGACGCATTCCGCCGTGAACTCGGTTTTTTCAAACATTATGACCGCGTCCGCGCCCTCGGGTATCGGCGCGCCGGTGAGTATCTTCGCGGCAAAACCG
The DNA here is from genome assembly GCA_016290695.1 of Oscillospiraceae bacterium. Classification (GTDB taxonomy): domain Bacteria; phylum Bacillota; class Clostridia; order Oscillospirales; family Oscillospiraceae; genus RGIG6375. The sequence continues at coordinate 372 of JAEEUX010000165.1, read as the reverse complement.
GGTCGCAGCGCCTTTGACGCGACGGAACCTGCCGGGATTTCCTCCGTTATGGCGAGCCTCACAGGGTTTTTCCTCGTCGCGTAAGCGGTATCGGCGGAACGCAGGGCATACCCGTCGTAAGGCGAGCGGTCAAAGGCAGGAACATTGTCCTCCGCAATAAGTTCCTGTGCCAGAACGCGCCCGGCACACTCGGAGAGCTTCACGCGCTCCGTTCCAACGGTACAGGCGGCGCCAAGAAGCACTTCGCGCGCCTTTTCGTAATCTAAATCATTATACATCGTCATCCTCCAATAGAAGCAGAGAGTCAGGCGGCAGGGATATCCAGATTTTATCCTGCCGTGCGATGGAAAGCTTTGTTTTATCCGTTTCCCA
>JAEEUX010000164.1 GCA_016290695.1 Oscillospiraceae bacterium | reverse complement strand
TTTTGAAAGACTATATTGAGAAGAGGTAAAAGGATGGAAAACTACTAGCAGCCCGAGGTGGAATGCGCCTCACGCGATGAAATCATCGCGATACAGAACGAGAAAATCGTAAAACAGGTCAAGCATGTATATGAAAACGTGGCTTATTACAGAGATCTCATGGACAAGGCCGGGGTAAAGCCCGAGGATATCAAGTCCATCGAAGACATCCGCAAGCTGCCGTTTCTTACGAAAAACGACCTCAGAGAAGCTTACCCCTGCGGGATGCTCGCAGTCCCGATGAACGACTGCGTCCGCATCCATTCCACGAGCGGGACGACGGGCAAGCGCGTCGTTACATTCTATACGCAGCACGATATCGACATCTGGGAGGAGTGCTGCGCCAGAGCGCTCGCCGCTGCGGGCGGCACGGAGGAGGACGTCTGCCAGGTCTGCTACGGCTACGGCCTCTTCACCGGCGGCATGGGTCTTCACGGCGGCTCCCACAAGCTCGGCAGCCTCACGCTTCCCATGTCCACGGGCAATACCGAGCGCCAGATACAGTTCATGCAGGATCTTAAAAGCACCATCCTTTGCTGCACGCCGTCCTACGCCGCTTACATAGGCGAGACCGTGAAGGAAATGGGCCTCACACCGGACGACCTATCCCTTAAAATGGGCATCTTCGGCGCCGAGCCCTGGACGGAGGAAATGCGCCGCGACATCGAGGCAAAGCTCGGCATCAAGGCTTACGACATCTACGGCCTCACCGAGATGTGCGGCCCCGGCGTTGCCTTCGAGTGCTCCGAACAGAAGGGAATGCACATTAACGAGGACCATTTCTACGCCGAGATAATCGACCCCGAGACCGGCGAACCGCTGCCCGACGGAACGGTGGGAGAGCTCGTATTCACGAGCCTTGACAGGGAGGCGTATCCGCTCCTGCGTTACCGCACGCGCGACCTCTGCGTGCTCACGCGCGAGAAATGCTCCTGCGGAAGAAACACCGTTAAGATGTGCAAGCCGCTCGGCAGAAGCGACGATATGCTTATCATCCGCGGCGTAAACGTCTTCCCGTCTCAGATAGAAACCGTGCTCTTCAAGGAGGGCTTCCCGGAGAACTACAGAATAGAAGTGGACAGAGTGAACAATACGGATACGCTGGATATCTTTGTTGAGCTCCCGGAAAGGCTCTTCTCCGATACGGTAAGCTCCGTCGCCATGCATGAAAAGAAGCTTGCCGGAGCCATAAAGACCATGCTCGGCATCAACCCCGTTGTTCACCTCGTCACGCCCAAGAGCATCGAAAGAAGCGAGGGCAAGGCTGTAAGAGTAATTGACAGACGTAAGCTGCACTGAAAGAAGGGAGACAGTAAAATGAGCGTAAAACAGGTATCCGTACTCGTAGAGAACGAAAACGGCAAGCTCGCCGAAACCACTCGATTTTTGGCGCAAAACGGAATCAACCTTCGCGCCCTCTCCATCGCGGACACGGAGAACTTCGGCATCCTCCGCGTGATTGTGGACGAACCGGAGGAGGCCCTCCGCGTTTTGAAGGAGGGCGGCTACATCACGAAGCTGACAGAAGTTCTTGCCGTATCCATAGAGGACGCGCCGGGCGCGCTTTCCCGCATCCTTACCGTTATCGCGGAGGCGGACGTTAAGGTGGAGTACACCTACGCCTTCCTCGGAACGCGCGCAAAGGGCGCGTATATGATTTTCCGCGTGGACAATATCGAAAAAACCTATCAGGTTCTCGCTGCGGCAGGCATAAAGACGGCCGAGCAGACCGAGATGTTCTGATAATACCGCGCTTATTGCGGGGCAAAGGGAACATACCCTTCTTGCCCCGCATTTTTCTCCGAAAAAACACGATACCATGAGTATTTTCATGTTGCAATATTGTTAAAACGGTGTTATATTTTATGGTATCAGAATAATATAGGAGGAAGATACTATAATGGCTGAAATTACAAGAAGGGAAAATGTCCTGCGTGCTTACAGGCGTCAGAATCCGTGGTTTATCCCATCTATGAGCGACGTTGACGTCTGCATCCCGTCCGTTTTGGAAGAGGGCCCGACCTGCGTTGGCAAGTCCCAGGACGGCTGGGGAACATGGTGGCTTTTGCTCGAGGGGCAGCCCGGCCCCATGCCCGATGAAAAGGCACCGCCCGTCCTTGAGGACATAACCGAATGGCGCGACGTTATCCATTTCCCGGACGTTGATAAGTACGACTGGGAGGCCGGCGCTGCCGCCGATACGGCGAACTGGGACAGAGAAAACAGAATATCGAGCTGCATCATAGTAAACGGTATGTGGGAGCGTTTCGACGCGCTCTGCGGCTTTGAAAACGCGCTCTGCAACGTCGTTGCCGAGCCGGAGGAGACCTACGCGCTTCTCAGCGCCATAGCCGACCACAAGATTAAGTACATAGAAAAGATCGCAAAATACTATAAGCCCGACAAAATTCAGCTCCACGACGATTACGGAACGGAAAAGGCGATGTTCTTCTCGCCCGATACATGGCGCGAGCTGTTCAAGCCGAACCTCAAAAAAATCGTGGATGCGGCGCATGCCAACGGCCTTATTTATGAGCATCATTCCTGCGGCTACATCGTCCCCATCCTTGACGATTTCGTCGAGCTCGGCATCGACGCATGGAACCCTGTGCAGAACCCCAATAACCCGATGGAGCTCATTAAGAAGTATAAGGGCAAGCTTACCTTTGTCGGCGGCTATAACGACCGCCTGTTCGTAGACCCCAAGGCTACGGACGAGGATAAGAAAAACTCCATCCTCGCCACTATCGACGCCTTCGGCCCTTCCGGCTCATGGATGCCGCAGCCCACTGTCGGCGACGATTACGTCTATTTTGCCAGCAAAGCTATATACGACTATAATAAGCCCATTTACGATAAGCTTGGGCTTAGCGGCGAGCTCTACGCGCCGCCGTCCAAGGATATGAAAAAGACCGCCGTTTACGAGACGGCCGAGAGCATGAAAAAATAACTGCAAAGCGGTTATTATATGCGCATCTCGCCGCACAAGCGGCGAGGCGCATAAATTTGAAACAGGCCGTGCCGTCGGTGACGGCGCATGGCCATGATATATTAAAAATGACGCAAATAAAAAGCCGTCCGTTTTGGCATATATGAGCCGAAACGGACGGTTTTTGCTGTCTTTTTCTTTTTATTTCTTCTCTGGTTTACCGAGAATGTTATATGCGCGTGAAGCGTTTATCGAGGTTAAAAGCGTAACGCATGTGTCCGCGGCTATGGCGAGCCAAAGCGGGACTATACCAATGAGCGCGAAAATCATGATGGCGACCTTGATGCCGAGAGAGAAAGCAGCGTTCTGAATGACGATGTGTTTGGTCTTTCCTGCGACGGTTATAGCGGAGACAAGCTTGCCGGACTCATCATTCATGATGATAAGGTCGGAGGCTTCGGCGGCGGTGTTTGCGCCGAGGCCGCCCATCGAAACGCCAACGTCCGCAAGGGCGAGGGCGGGCGCGTCGTTAATTCCGTCGCCAACAAAAGCGAGAGTTTCATCAGCGTAGGTTTCCGCGATAAGCCTGCTGAGGACGGTTATCTTATCCTGAGGGAGGCATTCGGAGTAGTATTCGTCTATGCCGAGCTCCTTCGCCGTTCTCGCAGCGATACGCTCCTTGTCACTGGAAAGCATAACGATGCGGTTTATGCCGAGGTATTTCAGCTTGCGGACAGTAAGCTCCGCGTCGCTCTTCATTGCGTCTGAAAGGAGAATTCTACCCGCATAGACGGCGTTTAGCGCAACGTATACCGCCGTGTCCTCAAAGCCTGCCGTAGACGGAACGCGAAGCCCGAGATTATCCATAAGCGCCTGATTGCCCGCACTTATCATGGAGTTGTTCATTTGGATGATTACACCCTTGCCGGGTATGGTCTTGTGATTGGTGACGAGATCAGGAACGATTTTCCCCTTGTAGAAGGAAAGAATAGCGGAGGCGAGCGGGTGATTTGAAAAATGCAGTGCGTGTGAAGCGAGCATCAGGAGCGTGTTGTCGTCTATTCCCTCCGCTGGCTCGATGCTTATAACCTGGAAATCGCCGGAACTGAGAGTGCCCGTCTTGTCAAAGACGACGGTGTTAACCGCCGCGAGGCGCTCAAGGTAAAGCGAGCCTTTGAAAAGGATACCGTGCCTCATCGCGCCGCCAATGGCGGCATAGTAGCTGAGCGGGAGCGAAATGATGAGCGCGCAGGGGCAGGAAACGATGATAAATATGAGTGCGTTATGCACCCATGCGCCGATATCGCCGCCAAGCAGCACGGGAATGAGCGCGACGAGCACAGCGAGGCAAACGACGCAGGGAGTATAGATGCGGGCAAAACGCGTGATGAAATCCTCGGAATTACTCTTTTTCTTACTCGCGTTTTCAATGAGTGCAATTATGCGTGTCAGCGTAGATTCACCAATCGGCGCTGTGACGCGAAGCTTAACGGGCGCGGAAAGATTAAGGTAGCCGGAATAGACTGCGTCGCCAACGCTCAGATGGCGCGGCAAGGGCTCGCCCGTAATGGCGGAGGCGTCGAAATCGGAGCTGCCGGAGATTATCTCACCATCCAGCCCGACACGCTCGCCCGCAGCGACGATTATTTCCATTCCGCGCATTACTTCCGAAACGCTGACTGGCGTGAGTTTGCCCGCGATGAGCATATTTACCGTGTCCGGCCTGAGCATTGAGAGACGGACTATGGCGTTTTGCGAGCGGCTGACGGCTTTGTTCACGAGAAACTGGCCGATTTGGTATATGATAAAGAGAACGACTGCCTCCGTGTATTCGCCTATAATCAAGGCGGCGACGCCGGCAAGCGTCATAAGAAATTCTTCCTCAAGAAAACGCAGCCGGAGCATTTTCTTTATCGTCGTGAGCAGAACGTCATAGCTCGAAATAAGAAATGCAATTATGTAGAAGGCAAGCCTGAAGCGTCCGTCAAGCTGCTTGAATATAACGAGCGCAATTAGAATGGTCGCGGAAATAACGGCCCGTGCTATACGCATGAAATCATCCGGGCCTTTTTCCTCGGCTCTTTTGCGAGCGGCGCCTGGCTTCTGCAAGTCTGTCTGCTCAATAAAGGGCTCGGCTTTGCCCACGCGGGCTTTCTCTGGCTTCCTCTTGTTTTTCTTGTCGGGCATAATGACTCACGCTCCTTAATAGGAAATCATTATTAAGCTGCCGCGAGCGTAACGCTCGTGTCGGAGACGAAATTTGAAAGCGCGTAGTTGACAACGACGGTGTCGATGGAATTGTCCTCAATAAGCTTTGAAATGCCGAGCCTGTAATAGCGAAGGTCGGCGACGTAAATTTCTGAGAAGTAATCAAAAAGGAAGGGCAGCTCGCAGTCGGAATAAGAATCGCGGATAACGAGGAGCTTGGGCAGCCCGGCGTTCGGCGTCTCGATCCTGAGAAGGGGAGTGTTACCGCCGAAGAACACGGCGTATTTATCCTTCACGCCGAGCTTTTCCATGTCGTACACAAGCCCGGGCGCAGCTTCGCCGCCGTCATAGTTCGTAACTTTTATGCCCTCGTCCGGGACATAAGCCGTTATCGTGTCGGGCCTAACCCACCTTACGCCTGAGGATGAATAAACCGTGCCGTAAAAATCGCCGGAAAGAACGCGGGGAGTGTACCCGGAAATATCCGGTGGGGAGAACCCCATCTTTTCGAGCAGCGCCGAAGCGCCGTAATAGGCTCCGAGCGTTGTCCAGTGGTGGTCCGTGCGGTAGAAGATGTATTCGTCCTTTTTGTCGGCAAGCGCTGCGTAGGTATCAACGCAGGGAGCTTCGAT
>JAEEUX010000163.1 GCA_016290695.1 Oscillospiraceae bacterium | reverse complement strand
AACCATATTCCCCTGCCGATGCCGAGCGCCGGGCAGAAGCGCATCGAAAGCAAAGCCGCTCCCCCAAGCTCGAAAATCGCCGTCCCGAGAAGGACGCGCTTCACAAGCAGCACTATGCCGCCGAGGTTTAATGAGCTCATCGCCTCCATGAGAAGCGAACGCTGCCGAAGGCCGATTTTTTTGCCCATAACGAGGAAAAAAAATATCGTCACGGACATGAAGCCGAGCCCGCCGATTTGTATAAGGACAAGCAGCACGGCCTGCCCGAAGCCGGAGAAGCGCGACCAAATATCTACGACCGTAAGCCCCGTAACGCAAACGGCAGAAACCGCCGTAAAAAGCGCGTCAAAAAACGAAAGTCCTTCTCCGTTTCTCCCCGCAAAGGGCAGGAGAAGCAGCAGCGCCCCGCAAAAAACGATCAGTGCAAAGCCGATGGCAATTATCTGTACAGGCCGCAAACGAACGCTCAGTTTTCGCACTCCTCCACCTCCCACGCAGCCGATTTAGGCAGCACCGCATAATTCCGACATATAGGACGCGCCGTCAGAATTCTCATCAGCTCATCAGATTGTTCAAAAAACGCAGGCAATACTTTGTGTATTGCCGAGTATTTTGGGACAATATGACGGAATATTCCGCAAGCAGAATATTCATCGGGAATTGTGTGGCATTGCCTTAGGTACTCTTATCTCAAAATTATACTTCTTTATCGGCTTTTAGTCAACAAATAAGTCTTGACATTTGCCTGACATTTGCCTGATAAATGAACCGATAAACGATGCAAGACCTCCGCAAAAGAGGAAACGGACGCCCCGAAGGACGCCCGTTTTCCCTTTGCAGTAAAAGTGGTTAAAGAAGGAGACTATCTTGGAAAAATCTGAGATTTGTTATGGCACGCGCCGGACATGGCACAGCTTGCACAGCCGCAGCCGCAGCTTGACTTGCCCTTCTTCCTGTCCTTGATGAGGCGCAGAGAGACCGCCGCGATCGCTGCTATAAGAACTGCCGAAACGATTATCGTTCCGAGGTTTTCCGCTATCCATGCTATCATGACGCTGCTCCTTTCAGGCAACCTTGACGGTCTTTGTAAGTCTTGTGGCTTCCTTATAGGGGCGGAAGAGCATATAAATCATATAAGCGAGAACTGCAACGGCGAAGATGAGGCCGACGACCTGAACATCACCCGTGAAAAGCCCGCCGAACTGCCTTATCATAAGAGCTACGGCGTAAGCGAAAACGCACTGGTAGCCGATGGCGAACCACGTCCATTTGGCGCTGTTCATCTCGCGCTTTATCGCGCCGATGGCTGCAAAGCAGGGGGCGCAGAGAAGGTTGAACACAAGGAAGGAATAGGCGGTGATGCCGGTGAAGCTTGCCGCGAGAGTATCATATACGTTGCCGGACGCGCCGTAAAGAATTCCCATCGTACCGACGATGTTTTCCTTGGCGACAAGACCCGTAATGGAAGCGACGGTGGCCTCCCATGTGCCCCAGCCGAGAGGAGCGAATATCCACGAGACGCCCTTGCCTATCGCCGCGAGGAGCGAAAGGTCAAGCTCTTCCTCACTGAGCATCCGGAAGCCGTCCTCCGTAAAGCCGAAGAAGGAAGTAAACCACACTACGATAGTGGACAGAAGGATTATCGTTCCGGCCTTCTTTATGAAGCTCCAGCCGCGCTCCCACATGGAGCGGAGCACGTTTTTGAGCGTGGGAAGATGGTAAGCGGGCAGCTCCATGACGAAGGGCGCCGGGTCGCCGGAGAACATCTTTGTTTTCTTGAGGATTATGCCGGACACGATTATTGCGGCCATGCCGATGAAGTACGCGCTCGTGGCAACCCATGCGCTGCCGCCGAAGATAGCGCCCGCGACCATGGCGATGAACGGAACCTTCGCACCGCATGGGATGAAGGTGGTCGTCATGATGGTCATGCGGCGGTCACGCTCGTTTTCGATGGTGCGCGAGGCCATGATGCCGGGGATGCCGCAGCCCGTACCGATGAGCATGGGGATGAAGGACTTGCCGGAGAGGCCGAACTTGCGGAACACGCGGTCAAGGACGAAGGCGATACGCGCCATGTAGCCGCAGGCTTCGAGGAATGCGAGCATGAGGAACAGCACGAGCATCTGCGGCACGAAGCCGAGCACCGCGCCGACACCGGCTACGATGCCGTCAAGTATAACGCCGCGAACGACGGCTCCCGCGCCCTCCTCAGAGACGTTCAGCGCGTTGAGAAGGTCTTCTATAAGCACCGGTACGCCGGGTACCCATACGCCGTAATCGGCGGGGTCTGGCTCATCGCCGAGCTCGTTCAGCGTGGCGAGAGCGTCCTCATAATCGGCGAGCGTCGCCGTGGCGACCTCGACGGCGAGGGTTTCCTCGTCCGGAATCTCGTATTCAAAGCTTACGGTGGGTTCTGCGCCGTTTTCTTCAACGTAAGCGTCGTAGCCGTCTACGATGAGCGAGGCTTCGCCGTAAGCTTCGCTCACTTCCTCATAGTCGCCGGAGCCTATGCCGAAAAGGTGCCAGCCATCGCCGAAAAGACCGTCGTTAGCCCAGTCTGTCGCAGGTGCTCCGACGCCGACCATGGCCACCCAGTATACGATGAACATTACGGCGGCGAAAATCGGAAGGCCGAGCCAGCGGTTCGTGACTATCTTGTCTATCTTGTCGGAGGAGGACAGTGCCCCTTTGTTCTTTTTCTTATAGCAGGAATTTATCACCGAGGCGATGTATATGTAGCGCTCATTCGTTATGATAGATTCCGCGTCGTCGTCCATCTCCTTTTCGGCGGCCTTGATGTCGCCCTCTATGTGTGCCATCGTTTCGGCGGAAATGCTCATCTGCTCCATGACCTTTTCGTCGCGCTCAAAAATCTTTATCGCGAAATAACGCTGCTGCTCCTCCGGGAGGTTGTGAACTGCCGCTTCCTCAATATGAGCCAGAGCATGCTCGACGCAGCCGGAAAAGCTGTGCTGCGGGATGGTTTTGGCGTTTTGCGCCGCGTCTATGGCGGCCTCCGCCGCTTCCATTACTCCGCTGCCCTTGAGGGCGGAGATCTCAACGACCTTGCAGCCGAGCTGACGCGCGAGCTCCTTGGTGTTGATGCTGTCGCCGTTTTTCTTAACGACGTCCATCATGTTTATCGCTATAACGACGGGGATGCCGAGCTCGGTGAGCTGAGTCGTGAGATAAAGGTTGCGTTCGAGGTTCGTTCCGTCGATTATATTCAAAATGGCGTCCGGGCGCTCGTTTATGAGGTAATTTCTCGCGACGACCTCCTCCAGCGTATAGGGCGAAAGTGAATAGACGCCCGGGAGGTCGGTTATCGTGACGCCCTCGTGCTTTTTGAGCTTGCCCTCCTTCTTCTCGACCGTGACGCCCGGCCAGTTGCCGACGAACTGGTTTGCGCCGGTGAGCGCGTTGAAGAGCGTCGTTTTGCCGGAGTTCGGGTTTCCTGCCAATGCTATTTTTATGTTCATGATTACACTACTCCTTTTCAAGGTTAGACAGCGCTAACCGCACCGCATAATTTTACTGGACCTCTACCATTTCGGCGTCTGCCTTTCGCAGAGACAGTTCGTAGCCGCGCACGGTGAGCTCGATAGGATCGCCCAGCGGCGCAACCTTGCGGACGGAAACATCGACCCCCTTCGTGATGCCCATGTCCATAATGCGGCGTTTGACGGCGCCCTCGCCGTGAAGCTTCACGACCCTGGCGCTCTCGCCGACCTTGAGTTCCTTGAGTGATTTCATTCTTTTCCATTCCTTTCCTTTACTGCTTTTACCTTCGATTAGCGTAGGGCTCAAATCATTATTTTTCTCGCCATTTCCTCGCTTATCGCAACGCGGGATTCCTTGATGTTTACTATAACGTTGCCGCCGAGAGAAGTGACGACGGTAACGCCCCCGCCGACGACGAAACCGAGACTTTCCAAATGCTTTTTAATCTCCGGACTGCCGCCGATCTTCATGATGGTGTTTTCTGTGCCGATATCCGCAAGAGCTAAGGGCATCATATTTCTCACCTCGATTGCTGATTATGTGGTGCCATTTAAGCTGTTTTTGAGTTAGTATCTTCTAACTTCTGAGGCTATTATAGTTATACTCAGCTAACTTGTCAAGACTTTTTTAAACTTTTCGCCGCGTGAGAGTTTTGCGGGATAAATATGCTCCGTGAAATTACGGCATAATATTTTCAAAAGAAATAAAATCATTATCCGCAAGAATTGCAATAACTGCAAATGCGGGCTGTATGGCAAATGTGTTTGCCCCGAACGGAAGCGCCGAAGCGTGAGCCGTTCGCCTGAAAAACGCGAAACGCAGCAATAATGCGGCATCGTAACCATTTATTGACTGAATATATCTCCTTGACCCGGAAAAAATACGCATGGATACCCCAAAACCAAAAAATGAAGCTCCGCTTAAACGAAACGGCGGCAAAACGCTGCCGCAGGCGCTTAAACAGAGCTTCCCGAACAAGGAGATTAAAAAAATGGCTAAATCCTCTATTATGAACCCCAATGCACGCGACGCTATGGACAGATTCAAGATGCAGGCTGCCAGTGACGTCGGCGTAAACCTCAAGCAGGGCTACAACGGCGACATCACCTCCAAGCAGGCCGGCTCTATCGGCGGACAGATGGTCAAGAAGATGATCGAGTCCTACGAGAACGGCATCCAGTAACAGATTGCCATTAGCTTCGGACAGCTAAAAATCGCGGCTCCGGTCATTATCTGATCGGAGCCGCGAACTATAATGCCGCTATTACGAACTATACGCCGCTATTATTTCATGCCGGCTTATACTGCGCCGCGCCATTATTCCGCGGCGTCGGGAGCAAGGTCTATTACGACTATTTCGGAATTGCTGCCAACGCGCAGGGGCGGGCCCCAATAGCCCACGCCGGAGCTTACGAAAACGGTGGGGCTGTCGGCGTTTCTTTGATAACGCCCGTAATCATGCTCATACATTGCCTTCGTTATGAGGCTGCCGGGGAAAATCTGCCCCTTGTGAGTATGCCCGCAGAGAAGATAAGACACGCCCGCGCCGTATTCGCCCAAACGCGCGGGGTTATGATCAAGCACTATCACGGGCAGCCCGTCCGGGTTATCAATTTCTATGTCCGCAAAGGCGCCGCGCCTCGTGCCGCCCGACGCCGTGACGGGCGAACCGTCCGCCCTGCCGACGACTATGCACTTCCCGCCGACGAGCTCGCTTTCCTCGGAAAGAAGCCTTATGCCGGACGCGCGAAGAAGCTCAAGCATATCCTCGAAGCCGTCGCCGCAATCGTGGTTGCCGAGGCAGGCGTATACGCCGTGCGACGCATTGAGGCGGCTGAACTGTTCGCGGATAAAGTCCGGGTCCTTTATCGCGCTGAAATCGTTATTGAAAATATCGCCCGCGATACATATTATATCCGCGTTTTCGGCGTTAACGCTGTCCACTATTTTGGGCAGCCTGCTTTCTATGCCTATCGCGCCGATATGAATATCCGATATAAGTGCAACTCTCAGCGGCTCGGAGAGGCTTTCCTCCCGCGCTTCATAACGTGTAACCTTTATGTTCGCCGCGTTTATTGCTCCGCAGACGACGACTATTGCCGTCAGGACGATTATCGCGACGCCGGAGAAGGAAGCGTACTGCTTCGTGGGAAGCGACAAAAGCTTCATCACGAGGTAAATTATGTCCGCCGCAATCGTAAAGAGAAAGAGATACACGAAAACGCCCATCCAATACGATCCGGCGTCGTAGATAATATTCTGAAACGTGTATTTTCTCTTTAAAAACGAAAGAGGAACCGTAATT
>JAEEUX010000162.1 GCA_016290695.1 Oscillospiraceae bacterium | reverse complement strand
GCAACAAAATCCAAAGGATAAACTAGGATATTCAGCGGGAGCTTGCCTCGCTCCTGCGCAATATAAAGGATCCGCGCGTCAGGCAGGGGCTTACGAGCGTCACCGCCGTGGATACGACGGGGGATCTGCGCTTTGCGACGGTGTATATCAGCGTGCTGGGAGAGTTTGACGCTAAGGAGCTTACGAAGGGCTTAAAGTCCGCTTCGGGCTACCTTCGCCGCGAACTCAGCCGCATTTTGAATTTACGCTACACCCCCGAGCTGAATTTCGTTCTGGACGATTCCATCGCCCGGGGCGCGCACATTTCAAAGCTTCTCAACGAGCTTGAAAGAAACGGCGGTAATCATGAAGAAGATACAGATAACTGAGGCTGCGCAGTTTCTGCGCGAGCATGACGGCTTCCTTATAATCAGCCATCGCAGACCGGACGGGGACGCTCTCGGCAGCGCCGCCGCCCTATGCTGCATCCTGCGCGAGATGGGGAAGACGGCTTATACCCTGCCCAACCCACAGGCGACGGATAAGTTTATTCCTTATATTGAAGAGTTCTATGCCCCCGAGGACTATGCTTATTCCTGCCTCGTCAGCGCAGACCTTGCCGACGAGGGCATCATCCAGACGAACGCGGAGACCCTGCGCGGGAAGACCGAGCTTTCGATAGACCATCACCCCTCCAACAGCGGGTATGCGCCGCTTGCGCTCGTCATGCAGGAAAAAGCCTCCTGCGGCGAGGTCGTTTTGGAGATAATAAAGAGCCTCGGGATGCAGCTTTCCGTTAAGGCGGCGACGCTCCTTTATATCGCCGTTTCTACGGACTGCGGCTGCTTCCGCTATAAAAACACTACGTCGGAGACGCTGCGTGCAGCCGCTGAGCTTGTGGATGCCGGGGCGCCGAACGGGGCGCTGAATAAGCTCCTTTTCATGACGAAGACCAAGGCGCGGCTGCTCCTTGAGAGCGATATTGTTTCCGGCACTGAGTTTTATAAGGACGGAGAGCTTGCCGTCGCAACGCTTTCGGACGAGATGATAGCCCGCAGCGGCGCCGTTGAGGATGATCTTGACGACGTTGCCGTGATCGCGGGGCAGTTCGAGGGCGTCGAGATGAGCGTTACGCTGCGCCAGAATGACGGCGGATGGAAGGCCTCGGTGCGAACGGTGAATTACGCAAATGCAAACGCCGTCTGCGCCCGATTTGGCGGCGGAGGCCACGGAATGGCGGCGGGCTGCCAGCTCGATATGCCGCTGGACGAAGCCAAACGCGCCATAGTCCGCGCGGCGGAAGAAGTCTGGAAGCAGGCATGACGGGCATAATCATAATCAATAAGCAGCAGGACTGGACCTCCTTCGACGTTGTGGCCAAGCTGCGGCGTCTGCTCGGCGAGAGAAAAATCGGCCATGCCGGGACGCTCGACCCTATGGCGACTGGCGTGCTGCCCGTGTTTTTCGGGCGGGCGACGCGCGCGATTGAGTTTTTGGAGAGCTGCGATAAGGAATACGTCGCCTCTGTCCGCTTCGGAATTAGGACGGACACGCAGGACACGACCGGCACAGTCCTTTCCGAGACGGGGCTTAGTCCCACGCGCGAGGCCGTCCTCGCGGCGTTGCCGGAGTTTCACGGCGAGATAGAGCAGGTTCCGCCCATGTATTCGGCCATAAAGGTCGCGGGGAAAAAGCTTTATGAATACGCGCGGAAGGGTGTCGAGCTTGAGCGCAAGCCGCGAAAGGTGACTATATCCGAACTGGAGCTTTTGCCGGAGACGGAGGGCGATATGCGCATTCGCGTCGTGTGCTCTAAGGGAACCTATATCCGCAGCCTTTGCGCCGATCTTGGCGACAGGCTCGGCTGCGGCGCGGCGATGTCGGCGCTCGAAAGAACGCGCGTCGGCGTTTACGAAATCAGCCGCGCGAACACGATTGCCGAGGTCGAGGATGCGATAAACGCAGGCAAGGTAAGCGATATGATAATGCCTGTGGACAGCGTTTTCAGCGCGCTTCCCGCCGTAAAGACAGACGCATGGGGCGAGAAAATATGCCGCAACGGGCTTATGCCTAAGCTTGCTGAAATGCCGGAGGGCAGGTTCAGAATATATTCGCCGGGCGGGGAGTTTCTCGCCGTGGCGGAAAATTCGGGCGGCGAGGCAAGAGTTATCAAAAGCTTTTTTGAAGTATAAATCAACAACATTGTTGTTTACCACAAGAATAAAGGACGAACAAGACCATGCAAAGTACCGGAAGGGTAGTGGCGCTCGGCTTCTTTGACGGAGTCCATAAGGGCCACGCGAGCCTCCTGCAAAAAACAAAAGAGCGCGCCGACGCTATGAACGCGACGCCTTCTATGCTCACCTTCGACACTCCGCCCAAGCAGCTCGTGAGCGGCACCGTAGAGCTTATAAACTCGCGCGAGGACAGGGAGTATATCGTAAAGCGATATTTCGGCATTGAGGACATTATAATCATTCATTTCGACGAGAAGATGATGCATATGCCGTGGCAGGACTTCGTCGAACTGATGCGCCGGGAGTATAACGCGGTCCACTTCGTCGTGGGAGACGATTTCCGCTTCGGCTACCGCGGCGAGGGAACGGCGGAGAAACTGCGCGAGGCGGGCGAAAGGCTCGGCTTCGGCTGCGATGTTTTGCCGAAGGTGCAAGTGGACGGCGTCACCGTAAGCTCCACCTATATCCGCGAGCTTATGCGCTCCGGCGATATGGCAGAAGCGGTGAAAATGCTCGGGCATCCACATGTTTTAACCGGCCCCGTCACCCATGGCGACGGCATCGGCCACAAGCTCGAGGCGCCTACGCTGAACCTCCATTTCGGGGAAAGCGTGCTTGTCCCCAGGCACGGAGTTTATGCCGCGATGATTCGCTTTGAGGGCGAGGACGAAGCCTTCCGCGCCGTTACGAATATCGGCGTCCGCCCGACTGTGACGGGCAAGGGCGAGGTTTCAGTCGAAAGCTTCCTGCTGGATTTTAACCGAAACGTGTACGGCAAGCTCGCCGTCTGCGAGCTTTACGCGTTCCTTCGTCCGGAGCGGAAATTCCCAGGGCTTGAAGAACTGAAAAACCAAATCAAGGACGACGTGCGGCATACGGAAGAATTCTTCTCGGATTTTTCCGCCGTGCAGTAACTTTATTGGCATATAAAGGCATACAAAGCAAAAAAATAAAGAGGTAGAAAATGAAAAAGACAGCACTAATTCTTATTGCGGCGCTCATGCTCCTTTCGCTTTGCTCCTGCGGAGCTGCGAAAAACGAAGCGTCCGCGCAGGACAATACCCAGCAGAGCGCAGAACCGAACGTAACGACCACCCCCGACGCGGCGGAAGATAACCAGCCCTCTCCCGAGCCCAAGCAGGAAAAGGAGGACGCTATAGATGCCGTTGACGAGGTATACGCTTATTATGACGGCATTGTTGAACTCCTTATCGAACGCGTGGATGCCATGGCAGAAGCCTATAACGCTAAAGCCGCGGCGCAGGAGGGAGAAGATCGTCCCGAACCGGTGAGTTTCTTCTATCTGCCGTTTTTTGATATCGAGTCCGTTGATGCGGTGTATTTTGCCGACGGAACCTCGCTCGATACGATAAAGAGCGCCTATGAGATAAGCGGCTACGAAAACGTTTCCGTCGAGAATACGGACTACAATGAGTACACTGTGTGTTACGATGCGCCTGATTACGAGGACGAGAGCATCGTTTACAGGATGAAAAAGGTCTTCAAGGCTGTCTACGGTGACGAGCCCTGCCTTTCATTCTGCTGCTATAAGGACGACACTCTTGATTCCTTCCTCGAATATAAGGCGCTCGGCAATGACCGATATGCGCTCATGGATATGTCGAACCGCGCGATTGTAAGCTATAAGGACGGCGCCGTTACCGAGGCGCTTCACGCCGAAAATATATACGACAAGGATTGGGAAACCGGTACACTCAGCGCGAGAACAGTTCTGAATTCCTATCCTGCTGATTCTATTTGGGAACGCAGCGACATTTCTGAGGACTGGGTAACTGAACAGGAATCTCAGGGTTGTATTTACAGACTATATAAGCTCTCCGGCAGTACCCTTACAGTAACCGGCCTGAACGAGGGTTACGATTACGACACGGGTGACACGATTTATACCCCGGGTTACAGCGTTACGATTGAAGAGTAAACAGAGTGATACTGTATTTCAAAGCGCCGCATCGGATGATGCGGCGTTTTTGCGTCTCCGGCGTTATTGACGATGGATCCTGTCGCTTTTTATCATCGCGCGCACAACAACGTCGCAAATTCCGGTGTTGTTCTTCCCGGCGGCGCGGTGAACGCCCTCAAGCTTCATCCCAGCTTTTTCCATTACGCGCCCGGACTTCGGGTTATTCAGGTCATGGCAGGCGGAGACGCGATTCAGCTCCGCCTCGTCAAAAAGAAACTCCATAACTGCCCTCAGAGCCTCTGGCATGAGACCCTTGCCCCAATGAGCGCGGCTCATGCAGTAACCCATGTCGGCGGCCTGCGTCGCTTCGTTAAGACCCACGACGGAAATGTTTCCGATGACGCTGCCCGTTTCCTTGAGTTCCATCGCCCAGTTGAAGCAGCCGCCGTCCTCGTAGCGTGGAACCAAGTCGTTCAGCAGCGCCTTCGTGACCTCAACGCTCCTGTGCGCGGGCCAAGTGAGATATTTCGTTACCTCCGGGTCGCTGGCCCAGTTATTGAACATATCCTCCGCGTCCTCGATTCTGAACCTTCGCAGGATAAGCCTTTCCGTTTCGATAAGCTTTGTTCCGATTTTTTGCATCGTTTTATCCTTCCTTTCGCAGTATATCCAAGCTGTGAGCGGTAGCTCCTGTGAGCTCGGGGTTTTCACAGATTGTAAGGTGGTATTTCATGAAAAGCTCAAAAATATCCGGTTCCATTTCCTCCAAATCCCGGCGCATGAAGTAGGCTATGCCGTCCGTCGAGACGTAGTGCAGGCGTTTTAGCGGAAATGCGGCGTTCAGCCGGTCAATATTCGGCTTACGGACAAGCTCGAAAAGCTCCTTCGGCGATGAACGTGCCGTGAATGTCTCGGCGTCCAGAAGCCCTTCCGCGATAAGCTCACGGATGTGACCGCCGCGGAAGCCGTATTCGATTATGCTCGCGTCGGAAACGCAGTAGGCAACCATAAGAATACCGCCGGGCTTTGTTACGCGAACTGCCTCGGAGAGCGCCCGCAGCTTATCCGATTCGGTGAAAAGGTGATACATCGGGCCGAGAACAAGCGTCATATCGAAGGCCGCATTGTCGAACATGGTCAGTTCCAGTGCGTCACCCTGAAGCGCCTGAATGTTCATCGTTTCCCTTATTCCTGCCTTCAAAACCTCCAGATTATGTTCAATAAGCTCAACGGCTGTCACATCAAAACCCTCGCCCGCAAGCGCGAGGGAATAGCGCCCCGTGCCCGCGCCAAGCTCCAGAACCTTGTCGCCGGGGAGCAGATATTTCCTGATATATCGCATAGTAGTTGCGTATTCAAGCTGCCCGCGCCTGCTGACGGACAGCCTGCCATCCTCGTCGTATGCTTCGTAGTAGCGAGAAAGTATTTCCTTTGCAGTCATTTTTATCCTTCCTTTCAAAATTAAAACAGCAGCATAGACTTATTAAAAAGCCTATGCCGCTGCTTGCAAGCGTATATTTATTACGCTTTCCGCAAAATGGGTATAGGCCTACCGCCCGACCAATAATAGGAATGTTCGGACATAGCAGGCATGGAGTGGGCGGATATAAAAGCGTATTTAATTAACATTCATATCGCCCCTTTCAAATAATTGTTCATAGGATAACACTTCAGGCTTCTTATGTCAACAAGTTTTTCACGGGGCTCATATGATATTACTGTAATGCCATTCTTCAAATTTTGTCAATATTG
>JAEEUX010000161.1 GCA_016290695.1 Oscillospiraceae bacterium | reverse complement strand
AGATTACGAACGCCGTGAACGACATGGCCGAGGCCTCCGAGCTTCAGACAGAGTCTATCGCGCAGGTCAGCGAGGGCATCAGCCAGATTGCGGACGTTGTTCAGAACAACTCCGCGACGAGCCAGGAGACTGCGGCGGCCAGCGAAGACCTCTCCAAGCAGTCCAGACTGCTCAAGAGTCTCGTTGAAAAGTTCACACTCAAAGAAGAGTGATACATTGTCATTGATATGCATGATATACAGCGGGCTGCGGCAGAAGCCGCAGCCCGCTGTGTTTTGTGCAATCGTTGTGGTCTATGCAAGGCAAAGCGCGGCTGACGAATCCGTCAGCCGCGCAGTATTTCTTTTATCCCAATATTCATAAAAATCAGGAGATCCATGCGGAAGGCTTTGCGCCACGCCTCTTGGGTTTCTTGGCCATAAGCGGAAGGCACCTATACGAACCCGTCTTGCTCGACGTAAAACCGCCTCACATATCTTTTTCTTCTTATTTATTGAATATTAGTATTGCTTTTAAATGCAGTTTTTCGCCGGGGCTCTTATGCGACCATGCTTGCCGGGAAGAGGATAACGGCGAATATACCCGTAATGATTATCGAAATGAGCATACGCTCAAGCCAAATCACGCACAGGTGCCAGAACTTCACGGGAACCTCCGTGCCCATGCAGCAGGGGACGAAGGAAGCAAGGAAGATGATGGACGAAACGGGCAGCACGGCGAGCATGAAGCGAAGTCTCATGCTCCACTGGCCTACGGTAACGAGAAGGCCGGGAACGGTGACCTCGACGAAGGAGATCATCGCGCCGGTGCAGGCGGTGGTGAGCTCGTTGCCGGTGAAGCCGAAAATGCGGAAGAAGGGCCAGAAGATGTAGCCGATCCAGCGGATGATCGGGGTGAAGGTATAGAGGACGACGCCGGCGGTGCCGAAGAAGGAGGTACCGGCGGAAACGGTTCCGAGGACGCCCATGGTTTCCTTCATTATGTAGGCAATGCGCTTGCCGGGGTTAGCCTGAGCCTCAACGATATCGAGGGCCTCAACGATAGCTGCCTTGGCAACGCCCTTCTTGATGACCTTTTCGGGGTTGGGCGTCGCGCCCTCATAGTAATTGTCGGGAATCTTGTTGAGCGGGAAAATACGCACGCCGATAAGCGCGACGATAAGCGTGATGAGGAAAGCGACCCAGAAGAAGGTGTTCCAGTAGCTCTTGCCCCAGAGCTCGGCGTTATTGAGGCCGGTGTTCGTAGCGAGAGCGAGCAGGAAGCCGACGGAAACAGTAGAGAGGCTCGTATCGATACATACGGACTCACGCTCCGTCATACGGCCGTTCTTATACTGGTCGTTAACGGCGATATGACCGGCGGAGAAGTTGCCGAGGAAGGCCGTGACCATGATAACCGCCGCGCGGCCCGGAAGACGGAACAGCGGGCGCATGATAAGGCGGACGAAGACGCCGATGAAGTCAACCAAACCATAGTCCACCAGGAAGGGCAAAAACAGCGAGGCGCAGGGAATCGAGATGCATATCGTTACGAGGATGTTCTTCATAACGAAGTTCGCGATAGAATTTTCATTCAGGGAAGCAACCGGGTCGAAGAGCCAGCCCATGAAGCCGAAATGGACGCCGAAATAGATGTCCACGGTAATCATGGAGAGGACAACGAAGCCGATGACCTTGAAGATGGCGAAGACTGCGTTTACCTTGCCGGTGTGGAAATACTTCTGCGGGCGAAGCGCGAAAACGTCTACGACCGCGTATGCGCCGATAGCCCATACGACAAAGGGCATGGCGTTGAAGTTTCCTGTGTAAAGAGCCGCCTTGATGAAGTTAGTGAGATGGGAACAAAGAACGTTGGACTGAGCCTTGACAAGACCCCATTCCCATCCGCCAAGGGTGATTTGGTATTCGGGCAGATTGAAGTTGATGAAAAATGCGAAAATACCAAATGCGGAAAAAATGATGAATTTCAGCCATGTGGCCGCAGAATAGGATTTCAGCGATTTTGCGCTGAGTTCTGAACTATCCATGCTATCTACTCCCTCTTTTTTTCTGAGATAATTCGCCGCCATAATGGAAGCCCGATCTTCGAAAAAGCAAGGCGACAAGGCGGTTTTCGCCCCGTTCTCCCGCGGAACAGGCTTTCTTCTGCCGGAGCCTTATCAGCCGAAACTGAACCGGCTCATATTTATCTTTTTGAATTATACACAATTTTTTGTCAAATTGCAATACAGAAAATAGACCGATGGTATGAATATATGCAATTTATGCAGGAAAAATGTCCTCTTCGCAAATTATTATAAAAATTTTTTACTGAAATTCTTGAAAATCCGAAAAATGATATTTTTTGTTTCTTTTTGTTTCATCTTGACATTTTTGAGAGTCGGATGTATAATGGCCCACGTTTTGACGTATACTGTTTTGTAACCATTCGTTATTTTTTGTTTCAGGTGGTGGTAATTTGTTGTCAAAACGAATTAAACTCCGGCTTTTTGCCGGAACAGTCTTGCTCATAATCATAATGCCTGTCATAGCCGGCATCTTCTCTCTCAGAAGAACATATATAGTTACGGATTCCGGCGTTTCCACCTCCGTCACCTGTCTCGGCGGCGGAGCGGCGGCACTCGATACTCTCGGCGTTCGTCTCGGTGACGGAGACAGTTATTTTGAAACCGCGCTCGGCGACGGTCTTAGCCGCATAACGGTCAGGCGTTCCTCCGTATTTGCGGCGCCCGCCGGGGATGTCACGGTGGACAGCCCCGTTTTCTATGCCGGCGCGAGCCGTGTCCGCAATGTAAGCATAACCTACCGCCCCGCTTCGCTCCGCACGGGAGAGTCCGCCCCATCGGTTACGCAGAAGGACGCCGGGAATGCACAAGCCTCCGAGCAGGCCGCGGCTCATGTTCCCTATCTCGTTTATCATGAGGAGGGCTACTTCAAGCCCGGTGAAAACGGCGTTATCACGACGCCGGAGGGCGAGGAGCTGCGATATACCTCCGTTATCTCCTGCTCCGCCACGGCTTATACCACGGAGCGGCAGGAGAACAAAATAACCGCAACCGGGACCGTCGCCCACGTCGGCGGCATAGCCGTTGACCCCAAGCTTATCCCCTACGGAACGCGCCTCTATATAATCTCCGAGGCCGGAACATGGAATTACGGCTACGCGACGGCGGAGGACTGCGGCGGCGGAATAAAGGGCAATAAAATTGACCTTTTCTTCGATACCTATGACGAATGCATAGATTTCGGCGTCCGCAACGCACTGGTGTATGTGCTGGAGTAAGTGAATATGCCAACGCGCCGGATGGGCAGAAATGCTCACCCGGCGCGTTTGTTTGTTGTGCGCCTCCGCCACGATTGGATCTTTTGTTGCTGTAAGGCTGTAGGGAACGCTGTCCTCAGCGTTCCGCATGTATGCACCACGATTGACGATCGGCACCCAAGACTATTGTCGGCACCTGCCTGTGGGCCGGGGGCTTGCCCCCGGCATCCGCGCGAATGCGCGGTGGTACTTTCCGCAACCATGTAAAAGCCCCACAAAATCCCGGTGCCATTGCCTGTGGCAAGCCCCAGGCCCACAATGTTGCGGCGCAACCATATTACATTGTACAATATCCAAGTGCCTGCATGCGGGACGTCGAGGGCGCCGTTCCCTACAAACACATCTATTTTCCGACGAACCATATTACTTCGCCAATAATCCCGGAACGCTGAGGACAGCGTTCCCTACAGAACTGATAAAGCAATTATCATATTTCCGCAAGTTCTGAAATCATCACATCGTTTTCATTACTCGCAATGCAATAAAGCTTATCATTGAAGCGTCCCGCGCCAACATAGTGATCTATCACAAGCCTCGCGCTATTCGGCATAGGAAGTTCTTTCAATCCGTCAAGCTCATACCATTTCAGTATTCCTTCATTTGATTTCAGTACAAGCTCTGTTCCGTTCGCAAGCTCGGCAAAGAAAAAATAGTTTTGCCTGATTTCGCCGTTTATTTTGCGAAGCGTAATATATCTGAGCTCCAAATTCTCGATTTCATTCTGAGTTAAACCCAGTTCCTCGCGCAGCTCTCGCAAGGCGCATTTTTCGGGTTCGTTAAGCTCATTAGGCTCAAAGTGACCTCCCGCCGAAGCAACCCAAAGATTATTCGCTACCCTTGAACCCTGCCTGTGGAGAAGCAGGATTTTATTGCCGCAGGTGAGATAAAGCGAGGTCATATTCCGAAGCTTAGGCATCATCTCCTCTTACCTCAGCTCTGCAAGGATCATTTCCCTTGCGCGCTCGCTCATTTCCACGGTGTTGTCCGCGGCGGTTTCTTCGGCGGGGATTACGCCGCAGATTTTCACCGTTACGTCCGTGCGGCGAAACGGCGCGCGGCGCGCTATCTTCTCCGTACCGTTTATGCAGCCCACGACTATCGGCACCTGCGCCTTCTGCGCCGCCTTCAGTGCGCCGCTGCGGAAGGGCAGCAGCCCCTCGTCGCGGTTGCGCGTCCCCTCCGGGTAGATCCCGACGGAGCAGACGCCGTTTTTCAGAGTATTCGTCGCCTTGATTATCGTCTTGAGCGCCTCGCGGTTATTCTCCCGGTCAATCGCCATATACATCGCCTCATGCAGCAGCCTTCCGACCATAGGCAGACTCATATTCTGGGGCTTTGAGATAAAAACCACCTCATGCTTCCGCAGCAGCCAGCCCTCGATGATAGGGTCGAAATTCGAGCGGTGATTGCTGACAAAGAGCCAGCGTGTACCCCTCGGGATAAGCGCCTCGCCCTCAAGACGTGCACGCACGCCGCAAACGCTGCTAAGCAGCCCCATCGACAGGTAAACGACGCGGCTGTATAAGCGGTTCGGCGTCTCCCGTTCCTTTTTCGTGTTCACGAAAAGCGACAGTACCGCAAGCATGAGCACATACAGCACCACGAGCGCCACGAGCGCCGCGATGAAGGCCACGCAGAACCACCACAGCCAGTCCGGCCACGGGAGCGCGAACAAAACGCAAATGACCGCGGCAATAACGGCCGCCAAAGCATAGAATGGGAACAGCATTTTCCTCAACTCCAAAAAACATATCGTTA
This sequence comes from Oscillospiraceae bacterium, assembly GCA_016290695.1. Lineage (GTDB taxonomy): Bacteria > Bacillota > Clostridia > Oscillospirales > Oscillospiraceae > RGIG6375. Next base: position 874 of record JAEEUX010000161.1, on the reverse strand, counting down.
AACAGAGGAAGCACTTTCGCGCTTCCTCTGAGTTTATTTATTAACATTTATTGATAATCGTCAAACACGGAGAAGCAGAGCTTCTGAGCGATTTCCTTCGTTATCTTAACGGGCGAAAAGCTGCTCAGATGGCTCGTTTCAGACTCCTCGGCAACCTTTAGCATATCCTCGCGCTTAAAGCCGAGCTCGGCGACGGAGGGTATCTTCATCTCGTGCATGAATTCGCGGCACTTGTCCGCGACGAGCTTGCCGAGCTGAGCGCCCGTTTCGCCGCCCTTGAGCGGAAGATCCATCGCCGCGACAATCTCGCGCATAAGCTCGGGGACGGCGGGGCCAACGAGCTCGCATGTGGGCGGGAGCGCGAGGGCGCAGCCGACGCCGTGCGGCGTATGGAAATTGATGCTCATGCCGTCCGCCGTCGCGTGGCCGACGTGGGTAAGCGGGTCGTCGAACGCGAGGCCGCCGAGATGCGCCGCCTGCGCCATTTCAACGCGCGCGGCAAGGTTAGAGCCGTCGTGATACGCGGTGAGAAGATTGCGGCTTATTTTGCTTATCGCGTCTATGCCGCAGGCATGGGAGAGGGGGTTGGGGTTATTGCTCGTTATGCCCTCGATGGCATGGGAAAGCGCGTCCATGCCGGTATACGCCGTTTCATACGGGGGCAGGGAAAGCGTAAGCTCGGGGTCTATTATCGCGAGCGCGAGAGAAACAAATACGCTCCACTTCATGTTGAGGTCCGTGCGGTTGACGACGGCGACCTTCGTGCATTCGCTGCCGGTTCCCGCAGTCGTCGGAAGGAGGATGACGGGAACGTTCACATGCATCTGGATGGGGTTAGCGAGGATATACTGCTTTATCGGGCCGGGATGGCTAA
>JAEEUX010000160.1 GCA_016290695.1 Oscillospiraceae bacterium | reverse complement strand
CCATCTCGTTAACGCTTGCCTTCGGCAGCTCGACCTTGATTTCCTTCGCGTCGCCGGTAACTTCCGGCTTAATGGTAATGGAATCAGCCTTCTTCTCAGCCGCGATTTTGACTGCCTTCGTGACGTCCGCAGTCTTGACCTCAGCCTTGGCAACGCCCTTAGCGTCCGCCTTCCCCTCGACCTTCACGGTCTCGACGACAGGGGAAGCTTCGGGCTTCTCAGCGGTCTTATCTTCCTTGCCGTCTTTATCAGCTTTCTCGTCGGTCTTGCCGCCGTCACCTCCGCCGCCGGTTCCACCCTCAACGGGGTCAGGCACGCCGACGCCGCCGCCTGCACCGCCGAAGCGGTCAGGAGCCATTAGCCAGCGGTTCCAATAGGTTCCGTCGCCGAGCTTGGGCCATCTGGGCTCGTCGAACCAGTCCTCGACCTCATAGCTGTAATCGTTGACATAGTGCCAAACGACCTCATCGCCGTCCCTCAAGGGCCAATACTTCAAGCCCTCGCCCGGATGAGAACCGTTAACGGTGTACATCCAGCCGGAGCGGTAACCGTTCGTAAACTCGCTCAGTTCATAGCCTGACGGCGCCCAAATCGTGGCAACATAGTTGTTATCTTCGCCGTAACTCTTAAGGTTTGCCTGCCTCATTGCGGCCACATAAAGGTCATAGACCATAGCTCCCGCGTCCAGCTCAAAGCTCGTCGTGGGGATCCAGGTTACATAGTGCGGCATATACGCCTCCGCGCCGAGGTCTACGTCCTTAGCAGCGAGCTCGCAGCCGATAAGGCGCATCGTCACATGGATTTTCTTGTTCTTTTCTTCGCCGCCGGAGCCGCCGGAACCGCTGCCGGAGCCGGAACTGCCCTTGAGCTCCTTGAGCCTGGCTTCTGCTTCGACCAAAACGCTCAGGTTGCCGACCATGGCCTTGCGCTCGTCCGTAAGAGCGTTATAGGCCTCGCGCGCGGCATTTATGGCGGGTTCCTTTGCAAGGGTCACTTCTCCGATGCCGGCGATTTGCGCTTCAACGCGCTCGGCAACCGCCTTGTCGTTCTGCAATTCCGTGAGTCTCGTTTTCGCCGCCGCAAGAACGTTCAGCTTGTTCACCTTGAGCTTTTGCGCGTCCGTCAAGGCCTCATATGCCGCGAGAGCCTCTTCGATTTTGGTCTTGCTTTCGAGCGTTACCGTGCCGATTTCGTCTATCAGCTTAACAACGCCGGAGGCTGCGGCAGCGTCTATCTCTGCCTGCGTCGCTTCGGCGGCGAGCTTTTCATACGCCGATTCCGCCGCTTCCAGGACGTCCAGATTCGTCACAAGCTTCTTTGCGTCGGCTTCGAGTGCGTCGTAGGCCGCGCGCGCCCCTTCGATTTGGGATTTACTTTCGAGCGTGACCGTACCGATTTCCGCAATTCGCTCGACGACCCTCTTTGCCGTCTTATCCGCGCTGACGTTCTTAAGGGCGAAGATAGTGCCGGAGTCGTTTTTATAGTATATGGTGCCGTCGGCGTCGCAGATGGGGCTGCAAATGCCGTACTGCGTCATTCCCTTGCCCGGCACGAAGAAATCAGAAGAAACAAGCGTCTTCTTCACAGTGTCGTATTCCATAACCTCAAGGCCGCCCGGCTCGCGGTTATAGCTGCCGTAGAGATAAATCTTTCCCTTGCCCTCATAAGCATTGGAAAGCAGCAGGCTCGCCTGATTATAGCCTCTCGTCTCGCATTCGGCGAGCTTCGTCATATCGTTCGTATCAACGGCGTACACTACGCCGGGAGAATTGAACTGATCCTTGCCGTTTAAGCTCGTTGAATAAACGATGCCGTTATAAACGACGGGGGTGCCGGTAGCCATGCCGGACATCTTAAAGTATCTGAGATTGCTGAGATTGCCGTTTTCATCCACGTCGGCCTGATAGAGATAGCCGCCCTTGCTGGTAAAGTAAACCTTGCCGTTATCATAGGCAATAGCGGAACGAATGTCGCCCGTAATGCCGCCGAGGCTGCTGACCACCTCGCCGGTCAGCGGATTTACGGAATAGAGCTTGGCGTCCACGCCTTCCCAGCCGCTCAGTCCGTCATCGGAGCCGAAGAGGACATACTTATCCGTGGCGTAAGCGCCGGCCCAATAGAAGCCGCCTTTATGCTCGATTTTCCAGAGCGGCTGCTTCACTTCGTCCGTTTTGCTCGGGTCTTCGTCCGTTACGGTAAGGCAGAAGAAATAGCCGGGCAAGTTTTCGGCTCTCCATGTGCCGGTATAGAGATAACCATCGCGATATGTAAGCGGAGAGATAACCTGTCCGTAGACGGGCTCGCTCACCCAAAGGCTTTCCAGCGTATCGGCGTCAAAGGCCTGGATAACGCCGCCCGCGCGGGTATCTATCATCAGGAAGATCATGCCCGCGCCGCAGGCTATCGGGTTCGTGGTATAGTTGCTCGAGCCCTTAGCTGTCACGCTTGCGACAGTCTCGCCCGTCGCAAGGTCTATCTTTGTGAGGCTCGTTCCGAGATGGGTATACATATACCCGTCTATCAGAAGCGGAGGCGTGGGCGCGTACTGATAGCCTGTGCCGACTCTCGCCGTCCAGATAAGCTCCGCGTCGTCCTTGGAGCGCGGCGTATCCGCGGATGTGACGCCGTTATTCTGCTCGTTTCCGCGGAAGGAGATCCAGTCGCCCTCCATAACAGGGAACATGGATTCTCCCTCGCCGGAGCCCGCCTTGGGAAGATTTATTTCAAAGGTCTTCTCGGCTTCATTCAGCTCCGCCGCGGTCAGCGTTTCCTGCACGGTGCGGTAACCCGCCAGCGCCGCGCGGTAGGTATAGGAATGTCCCTCGGCGCAGATAAGGGAATAGCTGCCGTCCGGATTCGCGTTCACCTGCTTGCCGTCCCTGTCAAGGACGGTAAGGAGCGCGCGGCTGGGCTTAACGGCAAAGCTCGCCTTGCATACGGAGGATTTTACCACCTTTATGTTATAAACCGTCTGATAAGGCGCTTCGCCCACCGTAAGCACGATGTTTTCGAGCCCAGAGGTGCTAAGCACAGTCTCTGTTCCGCCGTTTATGCTTACCGCAGGGCTATCGTTTAATACGCTCGGCGTATACTGAACCGTAACGGTATCGAGGCTCGCCGGGATTTCCGCCAGCCATCCGCTTTCCGTCGGCGTAACGGCGTATGTATTCAGGCCGTCCGTAAGCTTAATGTCGCTAAGGCAGGGCGTAATGTAGATGTTTATAGTATAATCCATACCGCCCGCCGATATTGTAAGCGTGTTTTTGCCGGAATGGAGCTTATCGGTATAGTCTATCGAGCCGTTGTCACCTGTAGAAAACACTCCGCTTTCACCGTTCAGCTCATAACTCAGCTCCGATAAATTAGTCTGAGTCGCAAGCACGGTGGCAATTTTAAAAGAGTTTGAGTTGCCAAATACTTCGGTTTCCCGAAAACTCGCTTCGTACTCAGCTTTATCCTGTTCAAAATCAGTCGATTCAATAACCGATAGCTCTTTAAACATAACGGGCTGCATATTAACGTTCAGATACGCAAGTCCGTCCGGAGATTCCGCCTGATACACATAAAAAGCGTATTCCTTGGTGCTGCCGTCCTCGGCGGTAACAGTATAGGTAACAGGCCCTTTAGAGAAATCGACCTTGCTTAAGTTAGTAGGCGTAGCCGTCGCATCCGGGCTGACTGTAATTCGCACCTGAGCCTTTGTCAAATCCGTTTTGCCGTAAGGCAGATATGCGGTCGCCGTCTGAGCCTTCTCGTCGATCTTCATATCGACTCCGGCGACCTTTGCCGAAATGATATCCTTTGCGTAATTAGCTTTAGTCGCCATGCTGCTGACTACAGGATATCCGCCGTTCTGATTGGCGCTGTCCTCTGCCCAAAGAGCATAGGTCAGGGCGGCGGTATTATATTCGCTCAGCTCAATAAGGAGCGTCTTTTCCGCCGGATCTACTCCCTCGAGTACCTCCGGCTGGCGCATCCAGTCGTCCGGGCGCTCGCTGCCCTTTACCTCAACATTAGCGCTGACGGAACCGTAATCGGGCAGGCTGCCTCTGGAAACATAAAACATGTTTTCCGGCGCATTATCTCCGCAGCTTAAGCTGCCGATTAGCTGGCCCGCACAGGGCGGATTTAAACCGTTATAGTCGAAGCTGACATTCCCCACCTGATAGCTGTTATTTGCCGCAAAAACATCATATCCCGTTTCAGCAGAGCCTATCAATCCTCCGACGCCGGGGAAATTTGAGCTTACGCTGCCTGTATTGTAGCAGCCTTCAAAAAAGACCGACTTATCGCTGCCTGCCTGCGCAGCCCAGAGTCTGCCCGCGACGCCTCCGACATAACCCAGCTTATTTTTCGTAGCGTCTGTTTTGGATATTACCTCGCCCGCGTTGGAGCAGCCCAAAAGAATTCTCGCCGAGCCGGCCACGCCGCCGATATATGCGCCGCCCTCTACGCTGCCGTAGTTGGCAGAGTTTATTACCGGCGAATTCGTGCTGGCGACGATTCCGCCCATATACTTCGGATTGGCATAGCCGCTGCTTGATGATACTTTATCGTCCATCGGTCCGTATATTCTGCCGTAATTTTTGCAGCCGTTAATGCTTGTTTCGTTCCTGTTATCCGCTGCGATACCGAGAATACCTGCGGCATAAGCGTTTCCATTTTTGGTACGTGCATAGATGGGAGCATAATTTACGCAGTTTTCAATACGGTTTTTACCTTTGGCATATGCAACAACACCCGCCACATACTGGTCACCGGTAAAAGAACAGCTTTCATCTATCACCACGTTTTTGATCGTTGCGTTCTCAATTCCGCCGAATAAAGCGATGCCGTTTTCGTAATCCCCACTTCTGTTTACATTGAGGTTTTTGATTTTGTATCCACCGCCGTCATAGCTGCCCGAAAAGAAAGAATTCATCTCTAAATGCCCGTCAACATAGTACATCCGTCCCAAGCACCAGTTTTTTGCATCCGCCATATCTATATCCTGCGTCTGGAGGTAATATACATCGGTTTCTGCATCGCCGCCATATGGATAGCACAAAAGCGCTGAAAGACGAAGGAGCTGATTTGCGTTGGATATGAGATAGGGCTCATCTTCCGTTCCTGAACCCTCGAACTCATAATCGTCCTTCATACACTCCGGTCGATCAAAGAAAACCATGAAAGAGGCATCTCCCTCATTCGTCGTAATCTCAACCTCAAAACCATCCTGCTGATAGGCGTAATAGAATTCTTCGGAATCTTCCTGTTCGTATGCCTCAGCATACAGTTCATCATACAATTCATTATACTTATCATCATCATATGAGAGCTCGATTTCCAACGGCTCGCCATCTGAGTTAAGAAACGTCCAAGTCAGCATGTCTTCTGTAGGCAAAACATACCAAAGCGCGTCTTCAAAGTTCAACATAGACAACAGCTCATACTGATCGCTGCAGGAGCGATAGTGAAGCGCCATATTGCTCGCGTCAAAATCAAAGAAATACTGTAATCCCTCGCTATCTTCCGTAACGACCTGTGCAACGTCATCATACCAGTTTTCTGCCGCACGCGCAGGCATCGAGGATGCAAAGGGGCCTATCATAAAGGCAAGCGCCAAAAGGAAAGACAGCGCTTTAGCCGCTATTTTTTTCATTCTCGTTTCACTCCAAGCTTCGAATGTATAGGAGACAGGCGGCCTGATATACTCTCCGCGCAGAAAGCTTCTCGCCTTATCCGCATAGTACGGAAAGCATATAAAGCAGCCTGTCAGCATCGTCTGTTAAAATATTCCGCAGCGCCGCACAATTCCGGCAAAGCGGAATCGTGCGGTGCTGCTTCGGGCAGACGATTATTGAATCTGTTTGCCCTGATTGTTTCGGGGTTTATTCAGAGATTAGAACATCTCGAAATAATCCATGAAATTATTTACGAAGATCCACTCAAAGCTCTCTCCGCCGAGCAGATAATAATCGGCAGCGCCG
>JAEEUX010000159.1 GCA_016290695.1 Oscillospiraceae bacterium | reverse complement strand
CCTTCTCCTTCGCCATCGAGCGCAGGATGCTCAAAAGCTCCAGCTTATGGCGGATGTCGAGGAAGGAGGTCGGCTCGTCGAGAACGATAATCTCCGGCTCCTGGCATATCGCGCGCGCGAGCAGAATGCGCTGGCGCTGCCCGTCGCTAATCGCGGTGAAATCGCGCTCGGCAAGCTCCAAGGCATAGACTCGCTCCATCGCGGCGCTCACCTTCGCCTTATCCTCGGGTGAAAGCAGTCCGAGCGTGTTCGTATAGGGGTAACGCCCGGTGGATACAACGTCGCGGCAGGTGAGAAGCTCGCCCTTTATGCGCTCCGTGAGGACGACGGCGAGCTTTTTTGAAAGCTCCTTATAGTTCATCGCGTTAACGGAAGCGTCCGCCACGAAGCTGTCGCCCCGGATGACCGAAAGGTGCTTCGTTATGCTTTTGAGTATCGTGGACTTGCCCGAACCGTTCGGGCCGATAAGCGTAAGTATCTCCCCGGCGCGGACGTTTATGTTTATATCGCGGATAAGGGCGCTGCCGCCGTAGCCGACGGACAGATCCGAGGTTCTGAAATAAAATTCGCTCATGCTTCCACCTCAGCTCTTTCCGCCATGGCGGCGAATAAGCATCCCGATAACCACCGGCGCGCCGAAAATCGCCGTAACGGTGCTGATGGTGAGCTCCACGGGCGCAAAGGCCGTCCGCGCGATATAGTCGCAGAACATGCAGAAAACGCCTCCGCCGAGGAATGAGGCCGGGATGACGAGGATGGGCTTTGCCGTTTTGAGAAGCATTTTCACAAGATGCGGTACGGCTATGCCGACGAAGGAAATCGGCCCGGCAAAGGCCGTAACGCAGCCCGCGATAAGGCTCGACATAAGTATGAGCACGACGCGGAAGGCTTTCACGTTCACGCCCATGCTCTGCGCGTAGGCTTCACCCATCTGATAGGCGCTTATGGGCTTGGACATAAGGAAAACGACGGCGAAGCACACAAGCAGCAGGACAGTGAAGAATATAACGTCCTCCCATTTTGTGCCGGAAAAGCTGCCCTGCGACCAGTTGTGGAGGTTCACGATGTCCGAATCCTTGGCGAAGGTAATGAGAAACTCCGTCACTGCCGAGCAGATATAGCTTATCATTATACCCGCGACGAGCAGCATGGACATCTGCTTTATCGAGCGCGCCGCGAGAAGGACAAAGCCCATAGCGATAAGCGCCCCGACGAAGGCCGCGAGAACCATCATCACCGACGAAACGTAGGAAACGAATTTCAGCGCGACTATCATGACGAGCGCGACAATGAGCTTCGAGCCGGAAGAAATGCCGAGCACAAACGGCCCGGCGATGGGGTTTCCGAAAAATGTCTGCATGAGAAAGCCCGAAAGCGCGAGTCCGCCGCCGAGCACCGCCGAGGCGATTATGCGCGGCAAACGCAGCTTCCACACGATATTGACCTCGGTGCTGTCCCCCTCCATGCGGAAGATGATGCGCGCGATATCCGGCACGGAGATATGAACGCTGCCGGAATTGATGTTCCATACCGTTAGGACGGCGAAGGCCGCGATAAGCCCCACGAACACCGCCGTATATCTCGCTCTCGCGGCTGTACGGTTCAAGCCTTTTTGTTGCATATTTTAGCCCCTGTTATTGTAATTTGAATAGGTATTTCAGTTCTGTGCCGTCGGCCTTGCCCGTAAAGACGGAGTTCATTTCGCCGATTATCGTTCCCATTTTGTCCGTCTGCTGGAACATGCTCTCGGTGGTGCACCAGACGTTCCCGGTCTTCACCGCCTTGAAATCCTCCAGCACGGGGCTGAGGTCGAGAAGGTCGTCGATAGTGTAGAGCTGTGCTGCGATAGAGCAGTTATAGATTATGAAATCGGCGTTTACGGCCTTATCGTAAAACTGCTCCATGTTCATATTCACGGTGCTGAGCTTGCTGTCATCGTCAAGGCCGACGTCCGAGAGGGCATACTCGCCCCCCGCAATGCGTATCATCGCGGGAACGTAACCCTCGGTCTTGTAGGTTACGACGTTGCCGCTCGTATTCACGTAGAAGAACGCTACGGTCTTGCCCGTGGGCTCGAGCGTTTCAAGCTCTTCTATCTTCGCCGTTTCTTCCTCGAAAGCGCGCTCAGCCTGCTCTTCGAGGCCGAGCATCGTTCCGTAGAGCTTTATCCATTCCGTGCGTCCGAGCGGGTGATCCTCATAGCTTGAGCGCTCCACCATGGTCTTTATCCCGAGCTCCATCATTTTTTCGCGAACCTCGGGGTTATGCAGTATCATCGTCGATTCAATGGCGAGCTGGCAGCCGCCGTCTATAAGCTGCTCATAATCCGGGGCGTTATATTTGCCCGCGTAGGCAAATCTACCCTCGTCCATCGCCTTTACGGCGTTTTCTATGTACCAGTGCTTCGAGCCTACGAAGCTTATGCGGTCAAGCGCGCCCAGCGCGTCGAAAAGCGCCATGCAGGAGGTCGCCGCCATGTAAACGCGGTCAAGCGGCTGTTGGATGACGATAATGTCGCTGTCAATCCCCTCCGGGGCGCTTTTGCCCTCAGGGACGACAAGGAGGCGGTCGCTGTTTACCATATCAATGAGCGAATATCCGCCCTCGTATTTGTATATCGCGAACTGGTCGGCATAACGCAAGGGGACGGTGCTTTCGTATTTAAGATCACCGACCATGGGGTATTCTGCCGTTTCAGTCTGCGGCGCGCCGCAGGAGCACAGGCTAAGCGCCAAACATAGAACAAGGGTCGCCGAGGCAGCGCGTTTGATTCTTGATATCATTTGCCCTTTCCCTTCCTGATCATCACAACTATAAGCGCACCCGCTATTGCAACAAGAGCCGCCAAAAGCGCGACCATCGGGCCAACCTTAGTATTCACTTCTTTGGAAGCTTGTCTCTCTGCCGCATCCGGCACGGGAGCGGGGATTTCGGTTACGGCGGGTTCGTTCTGTTCCGGCTCCGGGTCTGCGGGCGCCGTATCGTCGGCGATCTCCGCACCCTCTGCAGGCGCCGCATCCTCAGCAGATGCGGAATCCTCGGCAGGAGCGGCAGACTCTACAGGTTCAATTCCCGGTGTGGGAGAGGGTTTCACCGGAATATCTTCCGCGGGTTCGTTGCTTTCCTCGGTAACTGCGGCTATGGGGTCCGCTGCAGGCTCTGCGGACGCAGGTGTTTCATCCGGTTCGTCAGGCGCCGTCTCCGGGGTGGGAACAGGCGTGGGCTCCGGCGTTTCCTCCGCTTTTAACGGGATGCCCGAAGCGTCTATGTTTATCGTATAGTCTATCGCGTAGGGCTGGGACATTGCTGAAGTCTGCACGGAAACCTCCACCTCTCCGAGAGACGGCACAGGCACGTGTGAAAAGGTGCAGGTAAAGGCCTCATCGTTTATTGTCGGGACAACCTTCCCCAGCGAGGTTTCGACCCAGTCGTACTGCGGGGCATGATCGCGCGGGTCGACGCGTTCAAGCGTAAAAGTGACGTAGAGGCTGCCGTTTTCCACTTCCACCGTCGCGGTATTCCATGCGATATTGTGGCGCCCGAGGCCGCTCATTGAAAACGGGACGGTGTAGGTTCCGTCCTCATAATCGGCCGCGAAAGCGCAAAGCGGCATAGATGCCAGGACGCAGAGCGCAAGCAAAGCCCCGCAAAGCGCGCGTAAAATCCGTTTCATGTTTCTTTACCCCTTCTTTTAGATTAATTGCAAACAATGGATAAAGGGCGAAAAAAATGCCCGCTTCTGATAAGCGGACATAGTACTGCGAGGTGCAGACATGTGGTTTCCGCCTTCTTCGGAGGTTTCAGCCACGTTTTCCAGCAGGTACTCTGACTCACGGACTACGCCGCTCACAGTGACCGGATCGCTCGGGAATTCCACCCGATTCCCCTGTTTGGCCTGAAAAACATAGTATTTTAACAAGCTTATTATATAATCGGAAAGCTCCAATGTCAACAAAATAGGCGGGTGCTTTCATGCATGTGCTGCACAAAAACGCCCGCCAAAAAGCTTTTATTTTTACATATTATTATTTGAAACGGGGTCCGCGAAGAACTTTTTCATCATAATCGAGCCCACTATCATCGCCGCGCCGCTGCAAGCGCCCGAGAGCGCCGCAAGATTCTGCCCGAGGTCATATCCCACGCCGAAAATCGAAAGGCAGGAGAATATGCCGAGCACGAATGTCCACTGGCGCACGGCCTTGGCCTTAATGAGCGCGCCGCGCCCGTTCAGCGCCGCGTTATATACCGAGCGCGAAAACTTTGATATGCTTCGGATATAAAATATCTGAATAACGACCATCAGCACGCAGATAATCAAAAGTATAAAAGCAAGCAGGACAAAGTAAACGCTCGCGCTTAACATCGCGGAATTGATTATCGCGGCGTCGAAGGGAAACGGGATGCCATAGGCAAGCCCGTAGAAGCTGTCGCTGAAGCTCGGTATGAGGTCAACGCCGTTTCCGAAAATACGGTAGGTCGGTATTGACGCGCCGAATACAGCGCAAAGGCTAAAAATCACGACTCCCGCAGCGACGAGGCCGATGACCACCCACATGACTATCATGAACGCCTTGCTGACATAATAGTTCATTTTAAGCCCGCCAGTTTTCATCTCCGTCTCTACTCCGCGAGCAGAGGCATACGATATCCAGAAGGCTATCGCATAAAGTATGGCAAATATGTTTACTCTCCCGCTCACAAGGCTGAAAAACGCGCTGACGGAGATAAGTATGCTGAGCGTCAGCATGAGGGGGGAAACAAGCATATTTCTGAGCTGCCCGACGGTGACGGCAGGCATAGCACCGCCGGAGCCGGCGGTGTTTCCGGCGTTATAAGAACCCGAGGATGCCGCAGGCGCAGAAACGAGCGGAGCCGCATTGCTCTCTTCCCCGGAAGGAATACCCTCCACAGGAGGCTCCGCCTGAATCACAGCGTCTTCAACTATTTTGTTTTCTTCTGCCCAGCCGCAGCGTGAGCAGCTTTTTTCTGTTCCGAGATTATTTCCGCATTGCGGACAAAACATGATGATCTACCTTCTTTCTATGTTATTCGTCATATTACCTTTATCCACTTGCCCGTGCAGTATCTTATGAAGCACACGATGCCCTTCAGCGGGTATTCCACGCGGAGGATGAAGTAAATCCAAAACGGGTCGAGCTTCCACACAAGCGCCGCGAGAGCGCCGAAGGGTATGGAGAGGAACCACACGAGGGAGCTGTCCGCCAAAAGGAGGAAGCGCGTATCTCCCCCGCCGCGCAGTATACCCTTTGATACAACGTATGCCATCGTTTGCACAGGCATGAATATACAGTTGCAGAAAAGCATTTTGTGGGCTATCGAAAGCGTCTCGCTCGAAACGGAATAGAGTGAAAGGTACGGCCCTTCGAGCGCGATGAGTACGGGTATCATCAATATGCCCCACAGTACAGAGAGCAGGACATAGCTGTTTCCCTGCCTTTTGGCGAGCTCTGTATCATCCTCGCCTATGCTGTTGCCTATCATTATCGCGGAAGCGCCCGCCATGCCGACGTTAACTACCGTGAGGATCTGCACCACCGAGCCGACGACGCTGCTTGCCGCCGACATTTCTTCGCTGACGTGCCCCGTTATGCCGCTCGTCACGGAAAGGCTGACGCCGAGCAGCGTATCGCTTATTACCACGGGCATCGCGTAGCGGATATACTGCCGCCACAGGCCGCAGCGGAAACTAATAAAGTTTTTGATGCGGAAGCCGAGGTTTTCATCCCTGAACGCGAAATAGCCGAACACAAAGCAGAACTCGAACACTCTCGCGATTATCGTTCCGACTGCCGCGCCGACGAGCTCGAGACGCGGCGCGCCGAGCTTGCCGAAGATGAACACCCAGTTGAAGAAAAGGTTTATGAAAAACGCCGCGGCGGAGCCTATCAGCGGGATATTCACCTTGCCCGTGCTGCGAAGAAGATACGTCGCCGTCGAGGAAAGGCCGGATA
>JAEEUX010000158.1 GCA_016290695.1 Oscillospiraceae bacterium | reverse complement strand
GCAATGGCGCTTTATCCAGCTATGGACGACGCGGAAAAGGATGCATCCTCCGCCACGCTTATGACCATGCATTCGGCAAAGGGCCTTGAATTCCCGACGGTTTTCATCGTCGGCGCGGAGGAAAATATTTTCCCCGGAACCCGAGCCATCGGCGATCCCGCGGAAATAGAGGAGGAACGCAGGCTTTGCTACGTCGCCATGACGCGCGCGAAGAAAAAGCTTTATATAAGCGCCGCCAAGCAGAGGATGCTTTTCGGTAAAACGAGCTGCAACAGCCTTTCGCGCTTTGTTAAGGAGATACCGGAGGATTGCCTCGATACGGTTCAGGCGATGCGGAGCGTCAGCACCTATTATTCCGGCGAGGGCAATTATTCCCAAGGCAGGCAGGAATATTCCGGCCTCAGAACGCGCACGATGTATAACTCGCAGTATTCGCGCCGCGCCGAGCCGCAGGAGGCTAAGCCTGAGCACCCGATAACGCCGCCGAAGCCGGCGGCAAAGGCCGCGCCGGTTCCGGATTTCAAAAAGGGCGACGCCGTTGTTCATAAGGCGTTTGGCAAGGGCTTTATTTCCACGATGCAGGAGATGGGCGGAGATTTCCTCGTTGAGATAATATTCGATAAGGTGGGGACGAAACGCCTGATGCTCAAATCCGCCGCTCAGTACATGAAAAAGGCGTAAATCCGCCTGCCGCAGTGACAATTTCACAGCCTCCCGCGTAGTATGTTAATGTAAGCCGTTATCATATACGCGGGAGGTTTTTTTATGAGAAGAAACTGCCGGCGTTACAGCCGCTGGCTGATAGTGCTCGGGATAAGCATACTGCTTGCGATGCTGCTCCCTTCGGATTTTTGGATAGTATTGACAGGCTTTGCTTTTGTTGCTGCGGGTCTTGCGTTATGTAGAAGATAGGGGGGATATGATGAAGCTGTATGTAATAAAAGCGCCGAGGCTTATTTCAGTTATACTGAGAAAGATATTTCACGCATAATTGCGCGGACGTCTGAATAAGCTTCTGTAAGGGATAGCGGATATAACCCTTATAAGGAGTGATAATAAATGGAAATCAGCCTCAAGAAGCAAAAGCTAAACTATTATTCAAGGGAATTATCGTTTGAATACCAATTCGAGGAAACGATGGAACTCGTCGTGTCGGACAGTCTGCCGGACGTTGTGAGCGTTGTTAACGCCGACGGCTGCGTTTTCCTGCGCGGAAAGGAGATAGACGAGGGCAAGCTTACGATAAACGGAAGCATAAACTGTTTCGTACTGTACTATTCCGAGGGCGAAAAGAAGCTTATGAAGATGCCGGTACAGCTTCCGTTTACAAGCACACGGGAGAACTCCGCAATAGGAAGCGCTTCAAGCTGTATTGTAAGCCTTTCCATCACTTCTCTTGATGCGAGGATAATCAATTCACGCAAGCTGCTGCTGCGTGCGGAGCTGCTGATAAACGCAGACGTATTTGAGCCCGCGGAACTCGAAACTCCTTACGAAACAGAGACGGACTGCGCCCTTGAAGTGATGAAGGACAGGAAAAGCCTATGGCGCGTCAGCTCGGTAGGGGAGCAGGTGTTTGAACTGAATGAGCGCCTTTCCCTGCCGCTGAGAAACGGCGAAAGCCTTGAAAAATTGCTGAAATACCGCGTCGCGCTGCAATGCGGCGACGTCACAGCCTCCGGTGACAAGCTCGTTATCAAGGGAAGCGCGGAGCTTAGCCTTCTGTATCTTACGGACGAAGGCAATGTCGGTTCTGCTGAGATAAACGTTCCGTTTACGGAGATATGCTCGATGGAACAAAGCGTCTCGGGACCGGAGGTTTTTGCCTGCGCCGTCGCGACAGGGGTATATTTTGACGAAGAAAGCGAGGGCGGGGCAGAACTCGGGATGGAACTCAGCGCCGTTATACAATGGATGTGCTGCGCAAGGGAAGAGGTGGAGTACATAAGCGATGCCTACAGCATATGCTGCCAGCTTGAGGATGAATACGAAAACCTTAGTTTCACGCAGTACGAGCCGGGCAGCGAAAAAGGGGAACGCAGTCTTGTGAAAATTGAGGACAGCGCAATTAAAAGCCTGACGGAGCTATATATCAGGCAGGGAAGACGCCGAATTGACGGAACCGACTGCGTATGGAAAATGACGGCACTTGTTCTTTACGAAACGGAAAATGGGGAAATAAAAACAGTGTCGGAAGCCTTTGAAATAAGATACGCCGAACGCGGCGGCACGGAGTATGACGTTAAGCTGAAGCACTTGGAGATATCCTCAAAAACAATTTCTGATGGCATTGAAATACAGGTTTTGCCTGAATTTGAAACGGTGAAGAGCGAGGTGACTGAGCTGAATATACCCGTTTCGCTCGAGCTTGACGAAACGAAGGCGAAAAACTGCGCCGATTACCCGTCGCTCATTGTCCTGCGCTCTGACGGAGAAACGAAGCTTTGGAACATAGCGAAGACATATAATACGAGCGTCGCGGCCATTCTGGAAGCAAATCCCGAGCTTGAAGGGGGAGAGCCGCAGAGGGGAGACCTGCTCCTTATTACGCGAGGAAAGAAGAAAGCTGCGGTAATGGCGGCCAAAAATAGCACGGAACTCTTGTAATGCGGAAAAATATGTGTTATACTAACTTAGTTAAATCTTAGTAAAATTCGTTATACGGTTTTGAACTATACAAAGGAGAGAGAAACCCAATGTCAGGACATTCCAAGTGGCATAACATACAAAAGACCAAGGGCGCGGCGGACGCTAAACGCGCGCAGGCTTTCACGAAGATCGCCCGCGAGATGATTGTCGCCGTTAAAGAGGGCGGCAGCGGAGACCCCAATAATAACTCCCGCCTTGCTTCCGTTATCGCAAAGGCAAAGGCTGCCAATATGCCGAATGACAATATTAAGAGAACTATCGAAAAGGCTCTTGGTTCCGGCACGAGTGATAACTACGAAAGCATCACCTATGAAGGCTACGGTCCCTGCGGTGTCGCCGTTATCGTTGACGCGATGACGGATAACCGTAACCGTACCGCCTCCGAGGTCAGACATTATTTCGATAAATTCGGCGGAAACATGGGTGCGACAGGCTGCGTTTCCTGGTCGTTTGACAAGAAGGGCGTTATCGTTATCGATAACGAAGAAAACGAGCTCGAAGAGGAAACCGTTATGATGGACGCGCTGGATTGCGGCGCGGCGGATTTTGAAGCCGATGAGGGCGTTTTCACCGTTTATACTGAGCCCGGCGGCTTTGCCGCAGTTAGTGAAGCGCTGCAGGCGAAGGGCTACAAGCTCCTTTCCGCGCAGGACGAAATGGTTCCGCAGAACTACGTCAAGCTCACGAATGAGGACGATATCAAGAACATGCAGAAGATGCTCGATATGTTCGAGGATAACGACGACGTTCAGAACGTGTTCCATAACTGGGAAGACGCATAATTTAGTTTAAAACATAATTTTAGACGCTTTACCGGGGCTTTTCGGTAAAGCGTCTATTTTTGCGTTCTTCGAGTTAATATATTGACATTATTAATTTGTTATGTTATTTTTTATTAAGAATTGTTAATGTTGCACAACGATACAGAGAGAAATGATATAATTAATAAGGAGAACATATAATGAAACCGAAGGTAGTTTCGATTTTCGGCGTCCGATCTGACGCCGTTAAGATGGCTCCGGTAGTTAACGCATTGAAAAATCAAGATAAAATCGATTCCGTGGTTCTTGTAACGGGGCAGCATCTTTCGATGCTCGACGAGGTGCTTGAGCTTTTTGACATAGTGCCGGATTATAACCTGAAGCTTATGAACAGAGTTTCGACAATTATTGACTTTGTTTCGACGGCTATGGTCGAGATAGGGAAGATACTTGAAAAGGAAAAGCCAGATTTGGTTTTGGTTCACGGAGACACAAGCACATCTATTTCCGGTAGCTTAGCCGGTCTGTATTCTGGTATAAAGGTTGCTCATATAGAAGGTGGCCTTCGTTCTGGCGATAAATTCAATCCTTTTCCGGAGGAAATAAATCGCAGGCTCGACGATATAATAAGCGAGCTGTATTTCGTCCCGACGAGTTCAAACAGAAAAAATCTCGACTTCAAGGAGTATAATCAAGACCACGTTTTCATAACAGGCAACACAGGAATTGACGCTCTGTTGAGCTTGACTTCAAGCGAAATAAAAACAAATATTCCGCTACTGCAAAAGCTCTATGACTCTAAGCTGAAAATCATCACTGTAACCATGCACAGACGTGAGAATTGGGGCGACTCTTTCAAAAAGACTCTCGACGCCTTCAAGCAGATTGTGGAGGCGGAAAAAGATGTTGTCATCGTTTATCCGGTGCATTTAAATCCTAATGTCAGGAACGTAGCTTATGCTGAACTGGAAGGAATAGACAGAATTATCTTGACCGACCCGTTAAACTACCGTGAGTTTGCCGGACTTATGCAGAAATCTCAGATGATTATTACAGATTCCGGCGGAATTCAGGAGGAAGCCCCGGCACTCGGCAAGCCGGTTCTCGTGATACGCGATAATACGGAGCGCTGGGAAGCTGTTGAGGCCGGAACGGTCAAGCTGATAGGCTCTAATACAGAAAAAATCGTGAGTGAAACGCACAGACTGCTGCATGACAAGAATTACTATAACAGCATGGCGCAGGCGCGAAATCCTTACGGCGACGGAAAAGCCACGGGCAGAATTATAGAATATCTTTATTATTATTTTGGTTTGAGAAATACTCGACCCGAAGAGTTCAAAGGCTGAAAGGAATTGTAATAGTTGTTATCATGAGCAATATAATTATTACTAATATGTGTATGATTTCAAGCGGTGATGAGGTTCTCGTTCAGGACAGACTCGATCCGGCATGGCCGGGCATAACTTTTCCGGGCGGGCACGTTGAAGACGGCGAATCCTTTGCTGATTCAGTTATACGCGAGGTTAAGGAGGAAACCGGTCTGACAATATCCCAGCCGCGGCTTGTCGGCGTAAAGGACTGGTGTGACGAAGATTCACGCCATGTAGTAATGTTGTATCGTACTGAGAGCTTTACAGGAGAACTTTGTTCATCTGAAGAAGGCGAAGTTTGGTGGGAACATATCAACAATCTAAAAAACATGAAACTTGCAAACGATATGGATGTTATGCTCAGAGTTTTTTTAGAAGATGATATTAGCGAATTTTTCTACCGATATGAAGAAGGAAAATGGATTCAAGAACTAAAATGATTATCTGAAATAATAACGATTAATCGAAAAAAACGCTGACAGACAGAAAACTGTGTGTCAGCGTCATTTTTTGTTTAAGACTTTTTCCGCTTCTAAGTACATGAAATTATTATTTAGTGAACCAATACAGTGCGGAGGAAAAGAATATTTTAGCTTGTCCCCCTACGATTTTATTTTTGGATATTGTCTATTTGTGCTGCTTCATTATGTATAGTCAATGCAATAATGCGTTACATAGCCGTCTTGAAGCGATATCACAAGCCATGCTTCATCCATAAAATCCACGCCTAAATAATATACGAGCGTTTTATCCGGCGGAAATTGCTGCCTGTGAATTTTAAACACAGTTTGCTCGTCGTTATCTTCTTCTCCGAGCAGACTTATTACATCCTGTTCCGGCATCCCAAGCAGCGCAGTTTTTTCAAGCATATCATTTATGATTTTCAAGCAATCATTTTTATTTTCGTTCCACTTCTCTACTGTAAATGTATGCCTGTATTTATAAATACATAAAGCAGAAATAACGGACACAATAACCATACAAATTATTATTAATGCGAGCGTATTGTGATGCCTTGCCTTTCTTGCGCTATATTCCTGCCTGTTATCTTGCATAAATACACCTTTTACATACACAATATGATAATAATATAAACTCCGAGTGTGCGAAATACACACTCGGAGTATCTTCTGTTACACCTCAAACATAAGGTCGCCGTATGTCGGAACCGGCCAATCCTTTTTATCAACCATGAGCTCAAGCTCGTCAACCGGCGCGCGCAACTCCGCCATTGCGACGCAAAC
>JAEEUX010000157.1 GCA_016290695.1 Oscillospiraceae bacterium | reverse complement strand
CCGTCAGGATTTTCGTCAGATTGTTCAAAAAACGCAGGTAATACTTTGTGTATTGCCGAGTATTTTTGGACGATATGACGGAATATTCTGCAAGTAAGATATGTGCCGGGAATTATGCGGTGTTGCCTAAGGTCGGCAGTTATTTGGTTGATTGCTGCAGCGGCTATTCGTAGTGGCCGCCCCCTACAAACAGAATTTTTTGCTGACTAACCATAGCAGCGCATACCGCTCTTTACCCTCGACCTCTCAGTCAGCCTGCGGCGCGGGGCACATGGCCGAAGAAGAGAAATAGAGGGGAAGCGCTTCCCCTCTATCTCCTTAGTTTTAAAAAATTATTTTGCTTCCGCAGCAAGCTTTATGACCTCTCTGCCGTCATAAGTTCCGCAGGCCTTGCAGACTCTGTGGGGCAGGTGGTACGCCCCGCACTTGGGGCAGGCAACGATAGTGGGAGTTTCGAGCTTCCAATGAGAATTACGTCTCTTGTCTCTTCTTGCCTTGGATACTTTTTGTTTTGGAACCGCCATTTTGACACCTCCTCGTGCAAGCTGTAATCAGCAGCGTTTTGCGATGAATTATTTTTCCAATAGCTGCCCTAATACAGCTAATCTTGGGTCTATATCCTTCTTGCAGGAGCAGGGCCCGTCTTTAAGCGGCTTGCCGCATTTGGGGCAGAGGCCGGGGCAATCCTCGCTGCAAAGGAATTTCGTGTCCATGCCGAGGACGAAGGCCGTGATGAGGACTTCGTCAAGGTCGACCGCATCGTCCGCAATGGGGAAAATATCGGGGTTATCCGGGTCTTCAAGATCGCCCGCGAGCTTTGCCTCGACGGGGATGAGCTTATCCTTTTCAAACTCCGTGCCGCACCTGTCGCACAAACAGAGCATTTTGACGGAGAGGGAGGCGGTGAGCGTAAGCGCGCCCGCGGTATTGACGACCTCGCCGACCGCGTGAAGCGGCGAAAGCCATTTCACAACGGAGGAAAAGCTCATGTCGGAAATATCCGGCTCGTACTCGAAGGAGACCCTGCCGGGAACGGCGATTATTTTCTTTAGGTCAAGAAGCATAATAATCACCCCGATACCATGATGCCCGATTATTATAGAGGATAATCCGGGCTTTGTCAATCATTATTTCCTTATATTTACGCTTTTTCGCGGAAAAACCGGCTCACGGACAAAAAGCGGGGCGCGCAGAGGAGCCCGTTAGGCGCTCTTGTCATACAATTATCACTCAAAAAAGTGCAAAATGCAATACTATGAACAAATATTTTTTTACACGGCGAAAAACATTGCCAATTCCGAAAAAATATAATATGATTAAATTGGATTTGAACGCTCGCGCGGCCTGCCCGCCAAGCGTATACCGCCGCGAAAAGCGCCGCCCGAATCGCCGCTGCGCGGGCGAAAGGAGAATGAAGATGGATAACCACGAATATTCCGTGCCTCTCTATAAGCTTGTGGACGAATTCGACCTCGAAAAGGTTTATATTCCGCCGAATTATGAGCAGATCCTCGTTCAGACTCCCGACATTAACCGCCCGGGGATGCAGCTTATCGGATTCTACAACCATTTCGACAATCTCCGCCTCCAGCTTATGGGTATAGTTGAGATAATGTATCTGCGCTCGCTGCCCGAGGTCGAGCGGAAGAAAATATACGAGCTGCTTATCATGCGCAATATCCCCGCGCTCATAATCTGCAACCGCATGAAGGTGGACCCGAGCTGCATAGAGCTCGCGGAAAAGTACGGCGTTCCCCTTTTAAGGACCGAGCGCGACACCTCCGAGTTCATGGCCGCGCTCATCACGAGCCTGCACCATTACCTTGCCCCGCGCATCACGCGCCACGGCGTCATGGTGGAGGTCTACGGCGAGGGCGTGCTCCTTCTCGGCGAAAGCGGCATCGGCAAGAGCGAGGCGGCGATAGAGCTCGTCAAACGCGGACACCGCCTTGTGGCGGACGACGCCGTGGAAATAAAAAAGGTAGCCTACAACATGCTCCTCGGCTCCGCGCCGGAAATCATCCGCTATTACGTCGAGCTGCGCGGCATCGGAGTTATCGACGTGCGCAAGCTCTTCGGCATGGGCGCTGTTAAGGACGAAGAGAAGATAGACATGATAATAAATATCGAGAGCTGGCGCGAGGGCTATATGTATGACAGGCTCGGCCTCGATAACCAATATATAGACATTCTGGGCGTAAACGTCCCGGCGATAACCGTTCCCGTCCAGCCGGGGCGAAACCTCGCCGTCATCATCGAAACTGCCGCGATGCAGAACCGCCAGAAGAAGATGAACATCGACTCGGCGCAGGAATTCGTCGACCGCATCAATTCGCAGTTCGACAAGAGCTTTAATCCGTGATTTGCAAACTGTTTCCGCGCCTGTGGGCGCAGTGGAGGGAAAATGCAGCCTTCTGTATTCCTCGGCCTCGCCGAGCTGGCCCCGGAGCTTGAAATCCGCTTCGGCGAGCCAATGAAGAACCACACGAGCTTCCGCGTCGGCGGCCCCGCCGCGGCGCTTCTGCTGCCGAAGAGCGTTTCCGAGCTCAGGGCGGCCGCTTCGTTTCTCCGCCGCGAGGGGATAAAGCATTACGTCATGGGGAACGGGACGAACCTCCTTTTCCCCGACGAGGGCTATGACGGCGCGGTAGTAAAAACCGCCGGCGTCTCCGCCGCTGAGCGGGAGGGCGAGACCTTGATTTGTGCTGAGTGCGGCGCGTCTATGGCCTCCGTCGCCGTCCTAGCGCGGCGCGCCTGTCTCGCGGGCTTTGAGTTTGCCCACGGCATTCCCGGCAGCGTCGGCGGGGGAGTTTTCATGAACGCGGGCGCTTACGGCGGCGAAATGGCCGAGGTCGTTTCCTCCGCGGTCTGGCTCGATAAGGACGGGCGCGAGCATGAAAGCGCAGGCGCGGAGCTTGGTTTTGCGTACCGGCACAGTAATTTCACCGAAGCCGACCTCATTTTATCCGCGCGCATCAGGCTCAGGCCGGGCGACGGCGAAGCGATAGCCGCGCGTATGGCCGAGCTCAGCGAAAAGCGCAGGGCGAGCCAGCCGCTCGATAAGCCCAGCGCGGGCAGCGCCTTCAAGCGCCCGAAAACGGGCTATGCCGCCGCGCTCATAGACGAGGCGGGGCTCAAGGGCTTTCGCGTAGGCGGGGCGCAGGTTTCGGAGAAGCACGCGGGTTTTGTCATAAACGCCGGCGGCGCGACGGCGGAGGATATTATCCGCCTGATGGACGAGGTGCGCGCCGTCGTCTTAAAAAATTCCGGCGTAGAGCTTGAGCCGGAGATACGAATTATACGGTAGGAGGCAGGGTTTATGCAATTTTTCATCATTTCCGGCCTTTCCGGCGCGGGAAAGAGCCGCGTCGCGGCGACGCTTGAGGACCTCGATTTTTACTGCGTGGACAACATGCCCGTCGTCCTCATGCCCATTTTCGCGGAGCTGTGTCTTGCCACGAAGGGGCGCTATGACAAGGTCGCGCTCGTTACGGACGTTCGCGGCAAGGAGAGCTTTGACGAGCTTTTCACGGCGCTCGAGCGCATGAAAAAAATAGGCTGCGACTATAAGATACTCTTCGTCGAGGCCTCCAACAGCGTCATCCTCAAGCGCTATAAGGAAACGCGCCGCCGCCATCCGCTCGACCCCGACGGCGTGGACATAAGCGCCGCCATCGACAAGGAAAAGCAGCTTCTCAGCCGCATGCGCGAGCGCGCGGATTATATCATAAACACCTCCGACTATACCCTCGCCCAGCTTCAGCACCGCATAAACGACCTTTTCGCGGGCGGCGCGGGGCGCGGGCTGCACGTCAACGTAGTTTCCTTCGGCTTCAAGTACGGCGTGCCCTCGGACGCGGACCTTGTTTTCGACGTCCGCTTCCTGCCGAACCCCTATTACGTCCCGGAGCTTGCCCACAAGACGGGGCTTGAAGCGCCCGTGCGCGATTTTATATTCGAGCATGAGCAGACGGGGACCTTTATGGCAAAGCTCACCGACCTCGTCGAGTTCCTGCTGCCGCAGTATACCGAGGAGGGCAAGCCCTCGCTCGTCATCGCCATCGGCTGCACGGGCGGGCGTCACCGCAGCGTCGCCATCGCCGAGGCTCTTGCCGAGTTTACGGCAAGCTGCGGCTACGCGACGGAATGTTCCCACAGGGATGTGAAGAAGTAAAATGTCGTTTTCCTTTGACGCGAAGGCGGAGATGTGCCGCCAGCCGATAAACAAAAAGTGCTGCGCGGACGCGGAAATTTACGGGATGCTGCTCTATTGCAACACCTTTTCCTCAAGCGAAATCAGGATAATCACGGAGTCGCGCCCGGTTTATCAGCGCGCGGAGAAGCTTTTGAAGAAGGCGTTTTCCTGGGGCTTCGACGCCGTTTCCGGCGCGGGCGCGGACGAGGGGAAAATCAGCGCCTCGATAACGGCGCCGGATAAGCTCAGCGCGGTGTTTGACCGCTTCGGCTATGACCGAGGGCGCGTTCTGGCGCACCATATAAATCTCAGCGTGCTGGAGCAGCAGTGCTGCCAGGTTTCGTTCCTGCGCGGCGCGTTTCTCGCGGGCGGCTCAGTGACGGACCCGTCCAAGACCTATCATCTGGAGCTCGCTACGGGCCATTACAGCGTGAGCAACGAGATTTATTCAATCCTGCTCGAGCTCGGCATGAAGCCGAGAAACGCCGGACGCGGCGGCAACCACGTTACATATTTTAAGAACAGCGAGGCCATCGAGGAGCTGCTCACCATGCTCGGCGCGCCGATAGCGGCGATGGAGCTTATGAACGCGAAGGTCGAGAAGGACATGCGTAACAGCGTCAACCGCCGCGTAAACTGCGACACGGCAAATCTCTCGAAGGTCGTCGAGGCCGCGATAGCGCAGACGGAGGCCATCCGCCGCCTTGAGGCGGAGGGGAGGCTCGAGGGCCTGAGCGACAAGCTGCGCGAGGCCGCGCGTCTGCGGCTCGAAAACCCCGAGGCGAGCCTTACGGAGCTCGCGGCGATGTGCGTCCCGCCCGTGACGAAATCCTGCCTGAACCACAGGCTCAGGAAGCTTGCGGAAAGCGCAAGGGCGCAGTGACGGAGCCGTGCGGCATTGTGCTTGCGGTGAAAAACATGCTCGTTTGCAGGGAACGCTGCCGAGGGCGCCCGCCCCTACAGTGGGGCAATTAGTATTATCAACCATATGACATTGTTGCAAAACCATAGTGCCATGCCTGGGGCAAGCCCCAGGCCCACATTGCTGCGGCACAACCATATTACATTGTGCAAATAGTGGGTGCCGACGAAGCATATTCATCCAACGATAATAAGAACGCTTCGAGGTGGAGCGTCTTAATTATATAAACCATTAAACCCTAAGGAAAGGCTTGTAATTTAATGAAAGAAAGAATCAGCACGAAAAAAATCAGCCCGAGGTACGGCTACGTCGTACTCATCCTGCTCTGCATAGGCATCACTCTGCCGAACTTCGCCCAGTATCAGATAACCGGCTTCGGCAAGGAGGAGGTCAGCCGCTTCCTCGGCCTCAGCCTCACAGACAGCGATTTCAGCCTCCTGAACATGTCCCCGCTCATTCCGGGCGCGTTCCTGAGCCTCGTTTCCGGCCTGCTCGTGGACCGTTTCGGCCCGAGAAAGGTCATCGTTACGGGCGTCGTCCTCACGGCGGCAGGCGTAGTTTTGAGAGTTTTCACCTCCAGCTACGGCGCACTCGTCGCCTCCATGATACTCATGGGCGTCTGCGCGACCTTCCTCAACTCCAACGGCCCCAAGGTCATCGGAACATGGTTCGAGCCCAATAAGGCCAGCATCCTGCTCGGCGTTTTCCTCGCCGTCGCGAACGTATCCATGTCCATCGGAACGGGCAGCGCGGCCGTCTTCGGCACGGTGAATACCGCGTTTGTCTGGTCGGCCGGTATAGCGGTCGTCGTCGCGGCGCTTTGGATAATTTTCATGAGAGACAATAAGGCGGGCGTCGGCGGCGCGAAGGAAGAAGAAAACGCGGGCGAAAAGCTCGACCTTGCCACCTGCATA
>JAEEUX010000156.1 GCA_016290695.1 Oscillospiraceae bacterium | reverse complement strand
AGGCCGAGATTGAAAGACTCAAAGCCGATGATCCCGAGGCAGCCGCGGAGGCGGAGGTCGTCGAGACGGAAGCTGCTGAGACTGAGAATTCTCCCGAAGAGGATACCCAGGAATAAGAACATAATGATTATTTAAATACGGCGCTCTTCCTCAGAATAGAGGGAGAGCGCCGTGTTTTGCTTATTTGTTTATTTGCTTATTATATCCTGTTCGTTTGCCTCTTCGACAGTATTGGAGGGTGATTCGGCGCCGGGTTCCGCTTCTGCGGCTACGGGGCCTTCCGCCGCCTCGGGTGCGGCGTTTGGTTCTTCGGCGGCGAGCTCTGCGGCTGCTGCTGCAAACCTTTCCTGCTCTTTTGCGGCGTAGACGCTTTTCAGCTTTTCGTAAAGCTTCTTTATGAGGAAAACGATGAGCTTAATTATAAGCGCGACGAAGAAAACAAGAAGAATGTAAAGGATGCAGTCCTTCACCGTCATGCCTATGGGCTTGAATTTTTCGTTGTAGCCGCCCGTGTTTTTCAGAAAGCTTGAGAACGCGGCGGCGGTGGCGGATTTCCCGGCGCTTGCCCACAGCTTCATCTTCACCCAGCCGAGCAGGGACATATAGACCATGATAAGGTTATAGTGGCAAATATACATGCCGAGAGTGACCCTGCCGAGCGGCTTCCATATTCTGCGGTTGAGCAGACGGGCAAAGAGACTCTTGTTCAGGAACGATGTGAAAACGATAATAATTATGTAAACCAGCCTGCGGAAATTGTTGAGGTCAACCGCCTGATTGAAGGTGAGCGCAAAGAAGCGGTAAATGGCGTATAGCTCGATTATCGAGAGAAGGATTATTGCCGGCTTTTTAAGTTCCATAGCGGAAAATTTTTTATAAAGCGGATAAATTGCAATGCCGAGGCTCATTTCCGATATTCCACGGACCATGCCCGCCGTGAAAAAGCCCATCTGGACGCTGTGGTCGAGGATTACTGAAGAGTTGAGGCCGAAGTAAACATAAAACGTAATGCCTATGACGGGTGCGAGGAAAAACGTGAAATCGTAGTGCCGGTTGAGCAGGTAGCTGTAAACATAGCCGACTACGAGCAGCGGCGTGAGATACCAGAGCGGGACTATCGGTGCCATGCCGTTATTGAAGCCGAAGGGCGTTCCCACGAGCATGAGAACCTCCCATTCGCTGTTCATGAAGCTTTTTAGCTTATCCATGAAGCCCATCGGCATAAACGACGGGTAGACGAAGACGTTTACGGCCAGAGCAACGACGATCACGGGCGCGATGGCCTTGAATTTCTTCCATACGAAATCTACGGCGCAGAGATGCGCTTCCCTGACGGAGCAGGGCCCGTCGGCGCGCTTACGGCGGCTCGTGGCGGATATTGCGAGCAGAAAACCCGCCAGCACATAGAAAAACTCGACGGCGCTTGAGCCGGAGCTTAAAAGTCTGCTTTTTGGGAAGAATATTTCAAAGTGGTAAAGGCTTACGAATACCGTGAACAGGAACCGCCAGAACTCGACGGTTAGCGCCATTTCTTTTTTGGGCTTGGGAACCAGAGCGTTATCCATTTTCCGAACCTCCTGAAAGTCG
Organism: Oscillospiraceae bacterium; assembly: GCA_016290695.1. Lineage (GTDB taxonomy): Bacteria > Bacillota > Clostridia > Oscillospirales > Oscillospiraceae > RGIG6375. The sequence continues at coordinate 4,451 of JAEEUX010000156.1, read as the reverse complement.
CGGACGCAAGGCTGCGCCGCCGTATTTTTTCTGCGAATACCTAATACCTTTAACTATTAAAACATGTTTATAATATACAATATGCTTAAAAAAGTCAACAGCATTAAAACAAAAATTGTGAAAAACCATCAGTATGGCAGCGAGAAAACGATGAAAAGCCCATTACAAGAGGGAAAATCCCGAAGGATAAGCTGTGCTGTACCTTCGGGATTTTGTGATAAACAGGATTATTTCGAGGCGTAGCGGATGCGGGACTCCTTGTAAAGCTCCTCGCGGTATGCCGCCGTGAGGCAGGCTGTCCCGTTGAGATTTACGACGCTCGGTTTCCCGGGCTGGCAGAATTTCGCGGCGAACTCGCGAGCAAGGCGCCTTTGCTCATCCTCGCTCGTCGTCGCGGGATCAAACTGCTCGGGGACGACGCCGACGACGAGCTTGTCGCCGTATTCCTCATAGATGGCGTGGGTGTCGTTCATTATCTGGCCGCTCCAGGTGTCCCATCCGGCGGCGATGATGTTGGGGACCTGCTTCTTTATCTGGCCGCAGGAATGCAGCTCGGCGACGCGGCCCCTCTTGTGAATATGGTCGGTGACCTTTCTCATGGAGGGAACTATCATTTCGGAGACAACGTCTGGGGAGAAGAAGGTTTCTTTCTGAGAGCCCCAGTCATCATGCATGTAGAAGGCGGCAGTCTGCGGGAAATAATCCATGTAATGGTCGAGAATGTTTATATAAAGGTCGGCAAGCTTATCGAGGAATGCCTTGACGGCGTCCTGCTGTTCATCGTCAATAAGCGACATTATCGCGCCCTCGAACTCCATGAAGGAGATTATGCGCTCGAACCAGCCGGTCTGAAACCAAACCTGAAGCGCAAAATCGCCCTCGACATAGGAGGCGTTTTCCTTCGCGCTTTCCTCCCAGGGCCAACTGTCCACGTCGGGCCAATTCAGGACCTCGGGCCAGTCGTTCATGTCTTCAAGCAGGACCTGACCCGGCTTCTCCATCGAACCGCCCGCGACGGGTATATACTCCCATTCGACGCCGAACATATCCTTGCCGCCGCCCTCCTTGACATTATCAAAGGGTCTTTGCTCGAAAACAAAGGCGCGGGCGACATTATCGGGCAGGAGGCGCGGGGTGAAAAGACGCGTTTCGAGGCCGGTTATCTCCCAAATCGCCTTGCGGTCACGCACGGCGGAAATGTATGCTTCGCGCCTCGAAACGGGATAGTTAAAGATGGGGACGGGGCCGTAAAGCGAAAAAGATTCGCCTTTTTTTTCGAGCTCCTTGGGGTCAAATGCAGGAATAGTCATGTAAATTTCCTCCTGAATAACATATAGAATGATACATAAGCAGTAATATAGTTTCGTGATTGAGCATAAATGCCGAATTAATCCATCAAAGGAATGATAAAATTATATAATTTGACATAAGATTTGTCAATCTCATTTATACATAAAGACTAAAATGAGTTTTGTGCTTTATGTATAAAACGATCCTCTGTGACTTTTTACAAAGTGAAAGAAGTAAATTTGCCGGTTTTTGATAAAATGAGGCTCGGTTAATGCTGCACGGATGTATTTTTCTTGCAAAAAACCAAATATAGCATTATAATGTAAATTGTTAAGTTATGATTATTTGTGACAATTTCCCGAGCGTTGCGAAATGACATAGCCCGGGTGCGCTCAAAATGCTTTTGCGTTTATAAAGCTTCTTCATACGCGGGGGTGTAACGATGGAGGAAAATTATTTCAGAGAACAGGACAGCGATCTTATTTTCGCTCTTGATATAGGGACGAGAAGCGTTATCGGCGTCATCGGAAAAATGGAAGGCGACAGGCTCAAGGTGCTTGCGATCGAGCGCGAGGAGCATAAGAAACGAGCTATGGTGGACGGGCAGATAGAGAATATCGAGCTTGTAGCTGACGTTGCCCGCATAGTTACGGGGCGTCTTGAGGAAAAGCTTCAGGTTCATCTCTCGAGAGTCTGCGTCGCCGCCGCCGGACGCTCGCTTAAAACGACGACGGCTCATTTCAAAATCGAGCTTCCGAAGGCAAGGACCATTGATGAGGACCTTATCGGTCAGCTCGAGGCAGGCGCCGTTTCCGAGGCGGAGAGGTCGCTTTTTGACCTTAACGAAGAACGCAGGCAGTTCTTCATGGTCGGCTATACCGTTTCACAGTATCAGCTCGACCATTATCCCATGTCCACGCTCCTTGGACATAACGGAACCGAACTTGAGGCCGACATCGTGGGAACTTTCTTGCCCAACGAGGTCGTGGAAAGTCTTTACAGCGCGATGCGCCTTGCCAAGCTTGAAATAGTAAGCCTCACGCTTGAACCTATTGCGGCAATGAATGCGGCTATCCCCGCGGAGCTTCGCCTGCTCAACCTTGTTCTTGCCGATATCGGCGCAGGAACCTCGGATATCGCCGTCTGCCGGGACGGAAGCATAGTTTCCTATACGATGGCAACTCTTGCGGGCGACGAGATTACCGAGGCTATCATGCGCGAGTTTCTGGTGGATTTCGCGACGGCGGAGCAGCTTAAACAGAAGATGAGAACGGAACCGGAGCTCAGCTTTAAGGATATTCTCGGCTTTGAGCAGACGGTCAGCGTTCAGGAAGTGGAGAAGGTCGCGCAAAATGCGGCGGATTCTCTTGCGGATGAGGTCGCACGCAAAATTGTGGAGATAAACGGCGGTGCACCGTCGGCTCTTTTCCTTTCCGGCGGCGGAAGCAAGCTCGTCGGTCTGCGCGAACTTATGGCAAAGTTCCTCAATATGGACATGCGCCGCATTGCCATTGCCGGAGCGAACTTTGAAAAGAGCGCCTTTTCCGATAATTACGAGCTTAACGACCCCGAATATGCGACGCCGCTCGGCATAGCCATTTCCGCGGGAATGGGCCTTATAAACAACAGCTACGTCGTCATGCTGAACGGTCAGCCAGCGAAGCTTTTCCATAACGGAACGCTTACCATTCAGGAGATCCTTCTCATGAACGGCTACACTTACGTTGATATGATTGGCCGCTCGGGCCCCACGCAGACGATTAAGATTAACGGACAGAAATGCGTGTTTCGCGGCAAACCGGCGACTCCCGCCGTTTTGAAATGCAACGGCAAGGATGTTTCCGCGACCACGGTCGTCTATGCGGGCGACGAGATTACCTTTGTCCCTGCCACACACGGCCTAAGCGAGCTGCACACGGTTCGCGAGGTCCTGGGCATGGACTTTACAGGCAAGGTGTATATAGACGGCATGGAGTGCGACCTCGATACGCCCCTCCATTCGGGCGACGATCTCACCGCCGAGCCGGACGAAGCGTTTGGAGAATTCACGCTCGATTCCGACGAGCTTGAGTCTGCGGAACCGGACGAGCTTGACGAAGCAGAGGACGGAGACGAGAAAGCGGAGCCTGTCAGCGTAAGCGCAGGAACACATGAATATAACTACACTTCAAGCATTTCGATTGATACCTCCGCGGCGGCCGGTCAGGAAACCGAGCCCGGCGCAGCGCTCAACAGAAACGAGCTTACGGTAATCCTCAACGAGGTTCAGAGAAGTTTTCCCGCGAAGGAGGACGGCTCGCCTTATTATCTTATGGATATGCTGCAATTCTCGGGCATCGATTTTGAACACCTGAAAAGACCCGTGCTCCTGAAAATAAACGGACAAAACGGTCTTTTCCAGCAGATTTTACAGAACGGCGACATAATAGAAATCCGCTGTCAGTGAGCAAGCTTTAATTGAATGCAATGCATGGTATAACAAATATCAGTGACGCCCCGTTTGCCAAAATGGCAAACGGGGCGTTTTTTCTGAATTAGATTAATTTGTATCAGTATATCATTTATGGCTATGCCCGCTAATACAGGAACGGCGATTCAGAATATCTCGGCGGCGTCCGGCGATAATTCCTTCAGCCTCCTCATATAAAGAAGACTGTTATCCGCCTCGGATTTGTTAAAGCTAAAGCCGAGGCGTTCGGAGACCCAGCTTGACACGCCGTAAAAAAGCCTGCACATAGTCTCTAAACTTTCCCACATAGAACTCGCCTTTGCGCCGCTGTACGTATCAAGGTAAGCCTGCCATTCCTCCTTTGTCAGCCACTTATACATATACTTCCCGGATTTTCCGACGCTGACGGAGAAATCGGTAAGAATGCCGATCTTCCATGATAATACAGTTTCGAGCTGCTTTCTCACGACTGAGCTCAGCATATCCTGTGCGTAAGTAACTTCATTTCGCCAAAGCCCCTTCGCGACGTTGTTGAGACACCACCAAAACTCGTTGCATACGGCGGTGAATTGTTCCTCAGACGGTCTTTGAACGCAATACGTCGCGTCCGAAGGATCTGGAATGGCAGGGAGAATCCCGTCCTTATCGAGAAGAACGATGCATAGACTGTCCTCGAGAATGTTTTCCCTTGCGCAGCTTATGGTTTTTGCTG
>JAEEUX010000155.1 GCA_016290695.1 Oscillospiraceae bacterium | reverse complement strand
CCGATACCGGTATCGGAGGTCTCACAAGCGTTCCCGCAGCCCATGCTACAACGGTTCTTAGAATTAATGTTGAGGACGACCGTTTGGATCTTAACAGTACAACGCTCAATGCCACCGCTCCTTCTAGACCCGACGGCAAAATGATTATCACAAGTACCGGCGGCTCTACCGGCGTTGTCGAATTCGCCCTTATTTCCGTTGACAAGCTTGACGAAAGCATTATTGAAGATCCCGCCGTCAAAGCCTACAAGGATGCTGAAAAAGAGTTCTATAACCTAAACGAACTCATTAACGGAGATCCCGATAAGATGCAGGAGAAGGCCGCAGAGCTCAGCGCAAAGCAGCAGGCTCTCGACGCAGCTCAGGCCCCCTTCATCGCAGTTATCCACAAGTACGCGAAGGACAATCCGAACGAAATAGACTGGATCCTTGCCGATTACGGTCTGGAGGACAATGCTCAGGCTCGCACATTCGATGAACTCGTCGGCGGCGATTACTTCGTTATTGCCCGCTGTGTATACGGAGACGTGGCTTCGAATAACGATATCATCAGCAAGAACGCTGAAACAGACCTGGCCTATCTGGCGTATAAGGCAGCGGAAAAAGCCGTAACTGACCTTGAGCAGTTCATAGAAGACAATCCCGAGCAGAAGAAGGATAAGCTTGAAGAGCTCAAGGAAAAGGAAGCAGACCGTGATGCGGCCAAGGAAGAGTTTGAAGCCAAGTTTGCAGAATACAACGCCTCTGTAACGGCTGTTTCTCAGGCCGAATATGACGCCACTCCCGCATACTGGAACGGTGCCGACGTTATAAGCGTTGTGGTTAATTCCAACCCGAGGAGAGTGGACCCCAGCTCCGAGGAGGATTCCAAGGCCGATTCCATATCCAACATTTCGCTCAGCGAAAACGGCAGCGTTGTCTTCACCGTTAAGGCCGGCGAGCCGCTCAGCGCCGCAGACCAGGCTAAGATCCGCGAATCCAACGCGACGACACCGATCATCATCTCCAACGAAAAGGTCTCCGTTGCAATGCCTGCCGGCACCGTTACCACCGAAGGCTTCGACATTAACCTCATGATAGCCGATACCTCAAAGGCAAAGCCCGGCATGATAGTCGAGTATACGGATAAGAACGGCAAGGTGAAGGCCGATATCCTCGGCGTCGTCGGAAACGGCACCGCCTCCTACGTTGCTTCAGAGGAAGGAACGTACCGCATAGTCATTCCCAATACCGACTTTGCTGATATTGTCGGGCTTTGGAGTGAGGATTCCATCAAGTTCGTCACCGGGCGCAAGATGTTCCTCGGCACGGGCGACGGCAAGTTCTCCCCGAACGCGACAATGTCCCGCGCGATGTTCGTAACGGTTCTCTGGCGTGTCGCCGGAAGCCCCGAGCAGTCCGGCAGCGCTCCCTTCTCTGACGTCACCGCCGATTGGTGTGCCGACGCGGTAAGCTGGGCCTCCACGCTCGGCATAGTCTCCGGCTACAGCGACGGCAGATTCGGACAGGATGACCCCGTTACCCGCGAGCAGATGTGCGTATTCATCACGCGCAGCATGGAAAAGCTCGGCTGGAAGCTTGAGGCCTCCAACAATAACCGCAGCGACTTTAAGGATGAGAATGCAATAAGCGACTGGGCGACCGGCTCCGTTGATATCTGCGCCGACCTCGGTCTTATCAACGGCTTCGAAAACGGAAGCTTTGCTCCTCACAACAATGCCACTCGCGGCGAGACCTCGGCTATACTCGAGCGTTTCGTACAAAAGGTAGTTGAGTATCTATGCAAGTAATAACACGTAATTCAAAACTCATTTCCCGGAACGGCAGTCGTTCCGGGAAATGGGGATGCAGTACCTTGAAGCGTGCTTTTTCCGCGCTTCTGAGTCTCGTTTTGCTTATAACAGCTTCACCCGCGGTTTTTGCCGCGGGTGAAGCTTTTTTTCACAACAAACGCCTGAAACCTGGATTCCCGTAACACATAACTATGCGGGTTGACGATCACCGGAACTCCGGCGTAGCCAGCAGAGGTTCGACGCCGAGATCAAGATATATCTGCTCCTGCTTTTTCAGGACTTCGCCCTGAATTGGGGCCTTTCCGTGCTCCTGGAAGCATTCGATTACATCGAGTTCATCAAGGAGCTCATGCATCGTGTACTTTGAAAATAATCCTGTGTCCTCCATCTTTTTCTTGATGTAGGAAAGGTAAATAAGTGCCACAAATTCAACGAACAGCTTGCCCTCCAGCGAACTTTCCGAAGAAGTTAACGTCCTACGGAGGTTCAGGCGCTCTTTGATGTTCCAGAAAGCCTTCTCGATGACATCCCTCATCCGGTACAGGCTGAGCGCCGTGACCGGATCTTTGACCTCATTGCTGATCAGAACAAAGAAGCCATATCTCTCGCGAACATTATCGATGACGTCCTGCTTGTAAGAAAGCGAGACTCCTCTTTTATGTGTTTCTTTGATCTCGAAGTATTTCCGGTAATCCTTCTCATGTTCCGGGACACGCTTACCGGAAAGGAGTTCTTCCTTAAGATCGGTCAGCTTCCTGTTGAGGGCTTTGCCGTCATCTGCAAACTTGTCAGGGTTGAAGTACAGGTGCAGGTACATGCGCCGTTCTTCTTTGACGGTATCGCCTTTGTACGGACGTTCCTGTTCATAGTTCCAGGAGATTGTCTTTGAGAAAATATACAGTTCCAGGTCGCTATTATAGTATTCGTAACGGTCCTTGTCCGAACCGATCTCGCGGATATAGTCTTTGGCGTATTTCAAGGCAGTAGAGGTTCCGCACAGGAACTTCAGATGCTCCTTATACAGGGCATTGATGTTGTCCGCGCTGTAATAGCCTCTGTCGATGACAAGCTTGATCTTTTCGTAGCCAAGGACATAGAGTTCACGGAGCAGCTCCCGGATCGTTTTTACATCCGGGATGTTGCCGGCAAGCTTGCGGTAGTAGAACGGAAGGCCTGATTCTTCGCCGAAAATCAATGCAAGGTTGATCTGTGGGAGTTGCTCCCCGTCCTTGTTTTTACCATATTTGGCTTGCTTTAAGGTCTCGGAATAGCTTGAGATCGACGTGCTGTCATAAGCCCAGAATTCCTTCTCCACGCGCCGCTTCCCCTGCAGCCGGAAGAACTGCATCTTTGCTTCTTCCGTGATGGACTGGAACAGTTCCGTGCTCCGCTGGGAAGGTATATCCTTCCCAAAAGGATGCTTATGTAGCATAGCCCATTTCTTAAAGCGGAATAGCGGGTTCTGGTCTTCCAGAATGAGGTAATAGACAATGGAAAGAATCTGCTTATAGGTGTGCGGAAAGCAGGCTTTCAAGTCTGCTGATACACCGGTTACGACGCCAATCTGGTCGAATAAATATGTGGCGCCAAAGAAGAGACGTTCTGTCTGTATGACTGGAACGGAGCCTCTTTTTGCAGGATTATCAAGGACCTTCTGGCTGCGGCGCTTCCCGCGGCCATCTGTCGGAACGATTTCTCCGCTCTCCGGATCAAGCCGTCCGATCAGTGTCCTTTTGGAACGGGGCTGATGTTTTTCCTCGTCCCAATAGGATATAGACTCGTAAACATATGTAATGCCGCTGCGTTTATCGCATTGCTTGATGATAGCCGTGTAAACTCCCTCCTAGTGAGGTGTTATAACACATCACTATCTATGAAGCAATGCTCAAAACGCGAATTTTCTAGTATTTATGCGGATTTACAGCGTTTTTATAGCGACATCCTAGTGTGGAGTCACGGGAATTTGGGTTTAGAGAAACTATTTTCGCGAATGTATTTTTGATTACAACGGCACATGTTTTTCGCCCGGCATTAATATTTATTCGCGGCATATAATTATGAGCTTTGAATCTTTACGGCTTTGAATACTGAATCGCCTCAAAGCCTAATTCCTGTTTGCCCTTATATATGCAGCTTTGTGCTTTAGTTGCGTTTTAAAACAGTCTCACTTTTTGTATTTTTTCATAAAAATAACACTTTCGGGTGATGTGCAAAGCTATCCATTTAGTGTATTATTATCCTGCGGTATTTTATGCAGAGCCAATTATTATCCGAAACCGCATGAAAGGGGCTAAAGAATGGATTCTGCTCTGAAAACGGTCAGGCCGCTGCCGGGGTATCGCCTTGAGGTCACTTTTCAAAACGGCAGCATGGCAATCGTCAATATGGAACAGCGCGTCAAAACGCTTCGGTTTTCCCGTCTTTCGTCAGAGGACACTTTCTCGACGGCGCGCGCCGAAGGGGACAAGGTCGTCTGGAACGACAAAGGCATGACGCTCGGCTTTTATTGCAACGAGCTGCTCGACGCTATGATGATGGATTAGCGCCGCGCAAAGCAAATTTCCTACATTATAAATTTGTATTTTTCAAGCGGAGAGCTTGTTAAAGAGCTGCGTCTCCCCTCGCAAAATCTCAGGCGCAGTATATCGGAGGTTTTTATGAAAAAAGCACTCACAAAACTATTAAGCATCACACTCTCGCTTATCATGGTCTTCTCGACCGTGCAGCCCGCGCTCGGCTACTATACCGGCGGCGCTGCTGCGGCAGAGGACGGCCTGACCCTCACCGACGAAAACGGCACCGCCGTCAGAGTCAGCGAACTCTGGGACGAAACCTACCCCTTCGGTGCCTTTGCGTTCGACGTTACCGCGCTCGGCATGGCCGAGGGTGAGGACGCCGTCGTAACCGTTTACCGCGCCGGCGGAACCCGCGGGCGTGCAACGGCCTACATAGCCTACTCTCCCGTTCTCACTCCGAACGAGGACGAGAGCGTTTATTACGGCTATGGCCTCAGCGGCAAGGACATCGTCCTCGAAGTCGAAAACCCGCTGCCCATCGCCCAGTATCAGGAGCTCGGCAAATATCCGAACCCCGAGCGCGGCGACGCTTCCATCGTTCAGGGGACGGACGAAGAGGGCTATGTTCTCAGCCTTTCCGAGGAAGCGGACAGCTATCAGTGGCAGGCTCTTTATGACGGCGACTGGGTCGGCATCGTAAAGGCCGAGTCCGCCAGCCTCCCCATGGATACGGAATACATAGACAGCGGTGAATACGACTACCGCTGCATTTATATGAAGGACGGCGTCCGCTACTGCACGGATTCTCTGCGCGGCATTGAGTACGTTCAGGAGCCGGAGGAAGTCCTTGAGCCCATGCCGGACGACCTTGAGCTCAACCCCGAGCCCAGCTACACCGCCATCGCCCTTGACGACAAGGACGACCTCTATTCCGGCTGGCTCTTCAACCTCACCTTTGCCGACGGCGAATACAAAAAGGAAATCCACATCCACGCGAACACCGATGAGCTCAGCGAGCTCATGGAGTCCGCCACTTTCCGCATCGCTTACTGTAAAGGCGGCGACATTTACAGCGGTTCCGAAACTCTTCTTCTCCACGTAGACGACAAAAACGAGTCCACGCCCAGCACTGTCGGCTTTGCTGTCGCAGACAGCGTGACGGTTGACAAGGCAAATGGCTTTGCAGAGCTTCTCGTCCGCCGCGTAGGCGGCGTTGAGCGCGCCGTCTCCGTCGATTACACGACGACGGACGGTACCGCCGCTGCGGGCAAGGATTATGTCGCTGCGAGCGGCACGCTCATGTTCTACGGCAACGTCACCGAGCTTCCCATTAAGATAGAGCTCATAGACGATCAGCTTGAGCAGGACGTTCCGCTGGACTTCACCGTTTCCCTCTCCGATTTGAAGGGCGACGACAACTGCTCGATGGGTCTTTCCGAAGTCACCGTAAGCCTCATAAACTCCGGCACGGGCGAAGCCGATAACCTCGCTTCCGTCCTCTACGACGCCGAGACGGTCGACCTTTCCTCCATCGTCACCGAGGCGCCCACCGCCGCCAACTCCGGCAGCGAGCCCGTTGTCGGCGAGCAGGTGGAAATGGAAGAGGAGGAGCCTATCAAGCTTGAGCTTATCCCCTCGAACGAAGCCAATCTCGGCACGCAGTCCTATAACTTTCCCGATAGCCAAGCGATTATAAAGTTTAAATCCTTTGAAACCAATAGCTGGAATGACACAG
>JAEEUX010000154.1 GCA_016290695.1 Oscillospiraceae bacterium | reverse complement strand
CGCGCGGACGACCTCTCAGTCAGCTTCGCTGACAGCTCCCCTTATCCAAGGGGAGCGAAGCGCTTCGCGCTGACGACCCCTCAGTCAGCTACGCTGACAGCTCCCCTTATCCAAGGGGAGCGAAGGCGCCTGCGGCAGTCTCATCTAAGGGGAGCAAATGGCGCCTACACGCCGGGTCTTTTCACCTCGCTGACGCCCTGAATCATGGACAGGCGGTTTATCGCGGCCTGCAGCTCGGCGCGGCTGTGAACCTCGAGCGACACGACAGCCATGGCCTTGCCGCCGCCTATTTCCCTGGCGTTGAGGGAGGTAATCTTAATCTTCGCGGTGCTGAGAACCGTGGCGATATCGAGGACGAAGTTGCCGCGGTCGCGCGCTATAATCGAGAGCGAGGTGCTGTAGGTATCCGAACCTATATCGCCCCAGGAGACGCTTATCCAGCGGTCGTCCTCGTCGCCCTTCACGCCGCTGTTTAAATAATTCATGCACTCGGCGCGGTGGACGGAAACGCCGAAGCCCTTCGTGATGAAGCCGACTATCTTGTCGCCGGGGACGGGCGTACAGCAGCGCGCAAACTTAATAAGGCAGTTATCGAGCTCGCCCACGATAACGCCGCGCACGCCCTTATTCGGCGCGGGACGCGGCTGCTGGCTCTGCTGCGCCGCCTGAGCCGCGCGTTCCTCAAGCGCATGCTGCCTGACCGCGCGGACTATCTCCTCGCGGAAACGGTTCACCGCGCGCAGGCTCGTGAGGCCGCCATAGCCGATGGCGGCGTACATATCCTCGATATCGGCAAAGGAGAGCTTTTTCAGGCAGGTATTGAGCGTTTCGGCGTCCGGGATATCGGACAGGGAGAGGTTATTGCGCTTCATTTCCGCGTCGAACGAGGCCTTGCCGTGGATGATGTTCTCCTCGCGCTTCTCGCGCTTGAACCACTGCTTTATCTTGCCGCGCGCCTGCGAGCTTTTGGCTATATTCATCCAGTCGCGCGAGGGGCCGTTGGCGGAGGGGGAGGTGGAAATCTCCACGATGTCGCCGTTCTGGAGGATATGGTCGTAGGTGGCTATCCTGCCGTTCACCTTCGCGCCTATCATGTGGTTGCCGACCTCGGTATGGATGGAGTAGGCAAAGTCAATGGGCGTCGCGCCGGCAGGGAGGTTGATGACGCGGCCCTTCGGCGTGAAAACGTAAACCTCGTCCGCGAACATATCCACCTTCAGCCCGTGGACGAAATCGGAGGCGTCGGTCTCCTGCTGCGTTTCGAGCAGGCCTCGTATCCAGGCGAACTTCTCCTCGTCGCCCGTCGCGGTGATGCCCTCCTTATACTTCCAGTGCGCCGCGACGCCGTATTCCGCCGTGCGGTGCATCTCCCATGTGCGTATCTGCACCTCGAAGGGGATGCCCTCCTCGCCTATGACCGTCGTGTGAATGCTCTGGTACATGTTCGGCTTCGGGGTGCTGATATAGTCCTTGAAGCGGCCGGGCATGGGGTTATAAAGGTCGTGAATCTGCCCGAGGGCGTTATAACAGTCGCTCACCGTATCGACGATGATGCGGAAGGCGCAGAGGTCGAGGACCTCGTTGAATTCCTTATTCTGGCTGTACATCTTGCGATAGATGCTGTAAATGTGCTTCAGGCGGCTGTAAACGCCGCATTTTACGCCCACGGCCTTCATGCGCTCGGTAATGGCGTTGGATATTTTACGCATGAAGCTCTCAAGCTTATCCTTGCGGTGGTCTATCTGGGCGGTGATCTCGCTGTAACCGAGGGGGTCGAGGTAAATGAGGGAAAGGTCCTCCAGCTCCCACTTTATCTTCTGCATTCCGAGACGGTGAGCGATGGGGGCGTAAATTTCCATCGTTTCGAGCGCCTTCTCGCGCTGCTTTTCGGCGCTCTGATAGTTCATCGTCCGCATATTGTGGAGGCGGTCGGCTATCTTGATGATGATGACGCGGATATCCTTCGCCATCGCCATGAGCATTTTGCGCAGGTTCTCGACCTGCTCCTCCTCCTTGCTCGTATAGACGACGCGGGTGAGCTTCGTGACGCCCTCTACGAGGTTCGCGACCTCGGTTCCGAAGTGTTTGGCGATGTCCTCGTGCGTTACGGGCGTATCCTCCACCGTGTCGTGGAGAAGGCAGGCGATAACGCTGTCCTCATCCAGCTCCATATCGGCGATTATCTGCGCCGCCGCGAGGGGATGGGTGATGAAAAGCGTCCCGTCCTTGCGGAGCTGTTCGCCGTGGGCCTCGCGCGCGAAAAGGTACGCCGAGCGCAGGCGTTCGGTGTTTATGTTGGGGTTATAGCAGAATATTTTTTCTTCGAGCTCAAGGTACTTATGGTCAACCTCGTCGAGCTCGCGATTAGGGTCCAGTCTGAAATCTTCGTTCATCGAATGCGCCTCCCGGTGCGCTATGTGTCGTAATATGTCGAAACGGCGGAGCGGCGCCGCTTCGCGCGGGCGGCGCTATTCCTTCAAGCGGCGGAGAATGTCCGAATCGTCGAGACTCACGCGCTTGCCTGTATTATCCGGGCAGATGGTGATATTATTGCCCGCGAGACTTACCTCCGCGATGCCGAGTTCCTCGAAAACGCGCAGGCATACGGCTGTTTTTTCGGCGCAGCAGCCGGCGCGCGAGGCGATCTCGTCCATAACGTCGGGCAGGCAGCCCGCCCAGACGCCCTTTCGGGCCGAAAGCGTCTTCCACACGGAGGCAAAGGCGGATCTATCCGGCAGGAGGCGGGATTTCTCCTCGCAGCTTATCTCCTTGCCGACGAAAAAGCGGTTGTAGGCCTGGGTCTGGAAGCTTTGCCGCACGGCGCGGCGCATATCCTTCATGAGAAGCTGCACCGAACGCATGCCGCGGAATTCGTTTATGCTCACCTCGAAGGCGGCGTCCACGAGCTCGCCGTTTTTAAGTCCGAGCTCCCGCAGCGTCTTTGAGAAGAACACCGCGTCCACCCCCTTGCCGCCGCGCGCGAGGCGCAGCTTGAGGTGTTTATCCCCGCCGATCGGCATGAGCTGCTCGAGAGTAACGCCGCGCATGCATATCATGACGGGCGGGAAGCAGAGGCCCCAGGGCTCGTTCTGAGAGAGTTTTTCCACGTTTTCAAAGGAGAGGAGGGAAATATCCTCCAGCTCATAGTCTATGCAAAGGACGCTGTGCGTGCCTTCGCCGGATTTTTTAAGGTAGTATTCCCGCATTCTCTCGCGGAATTGGGCGAGATGCTCTACGTCGAAGGTGAGCCCTGCGGCGAATTCGTGCCCGCCGTAGGACTCCAGCAGGTCGGAGCAATGCTCGAGCGCGGCGAAAATGTTGAAGCCGTCGGCGCTGCGGCAGGAGCCGCGGCAGGACCCGTCCACAATGCAGATTATTATCGCCGGGACGCCGTACTTTTCCGCGAGGCGCGAGGCGACGATGCCGGAAACGCCCTGATGCCAGGTCTCGGAGGCGAGGATTATCGGCCCGTCCACCTGGGCGCCGTCGAGCATATTCAGCGCGTCGGCAAACACCTCGTTTTCGACGTTCCGCCGCTCGAAATTCAGGCGGCACAGCTCGCCGGCAAGGCCCTCGGCCTCCGCTTCGCTTCGGGAAATGAGCAGGTCGAAGGCGAGGCGGACCTTGCCCATGCGCCCTGCCGCGTTCAGCTTCGGCACGAGGACGAAGCTGATGTTCACCGTGTTTATCTTCGCTATTTCAAGCCCGGCCTCGCGTATAAGCGCCGCGAGACCGACGCCGCAGTTTTTCCTGAGCGCCGCGACGCCGCGCCGCACGATACAGCGGTTTTCGCCCACCATGGGCATGATGTCCGCGATGGTCCCTATCGCGGCGAGGGCGCCGTATTTTTCCATAACGGCGGCAGCGTCGCCCTCCAGAGCGCAGATGAGCTTGAACGCGACGCCCACGCCCGCCAGCCCCTTGAAGGGGTACGGGCAGTCCTTCCTGTGCGGGTTCACGACGGCGACTGCCTCCGGCAGCTCCGCGCCGCACTCATGATGGTCGGTAATCACCATCTCCATGCCGAGCTCGCGCGCGAGCCGCGCCTGCTCCACGGCGGTAACGCCGCAGTCCACTGTGACGATGAGCCTCACGCCGCGCCCGGCGAGGCAGCGCAAAACGTCCTCGGAGACGCCGTAGCCCTCCGTGAGCCGCTCGGGGATATAGGTCTCGCAGTCGAGCCCATGGTCGCGCAGCCAGTTCGTCATGATGGTGGACGAGGTGAGCCCGTCCACGTCGTAATCGCCGTACACGGCGGTTTTCTCCCCGCGACGCACGGCGAGGCGTATGCGCTCGACCGCGCGGTCCATGTCCTTCATGAGGAAAGGATCGGCAAGCAGCGCCATATCGTCGCGCAGGAATTCCCGCGCCGTCTCCGGGTCCCCAAGTCCGCGAGAAGCGAGCAGGCGCGCCACTATCGGCGAATATCCGGCGGTTTCCAGCGCGCGCAGCTCCGCTTCGTCATAACCGTGTATTTTCCATTCGTCAAAGCCCCTGATAGCCCTCGCCTCCTTCGTTGGGTAATAAAAGGTTTTTATAATAGGTTTTTATAATAGGTTATTATACCATAGCCAAAGGCGTTTTGGCAATGCCCGCGCAGAACATGTTTTTCCAAAAAACTCATTTTTTCGGAAAGCATTTTGGCGGAAAAAAACAATAAAGGCAGCGGCCGAAACGACCACTGCCTTTATGTGTCCGGGGAATTAAAGCCGCAGAAATCGATATTCCGCAGTTGATTCCCAATAATTGCATATTACATGCCCGAGGACCCGCCAGGTCATGCTCTGTATTTATCTATGATCGCCGTAATAGCCAAGTCATAGAGCTGCTCGGAGCGGCTCTCTATGTCGTACTCGCCGTTGAAAATAGGCCACTGGCAGAGCGTCCCCGTGAAAAGCGTGAGGATTAATTCGAGGATATCGTCCACGGGCGTATCCTTGCGGAGCTGGCCCTCGTTCACCGCGTCGGTAAGCAGCTCCTGAATGATGCCGCGAGAACGGATTGCGAAGGATTCCGTGTTGAAATCGTTTACGTATTCGCCGCTGAGGTTATAGATGCAGCGCTCGCGGAGGATTTCGAGGCCGTTTTCGACCGCTCCGGTGACCATAATCTTGTTCACAAGCTTGAGCTTGTCGGTAACGTCCTTCAGCTTGCGCTTGTGGAGCTCCTTCTCGATGCGGCGGTTCACGTCCGCCTCAAGGGCGGAGACGATGTCGATTTTGCTGCGGAAATGATGGTAAAACGCACCCTTTGAATAGCCGCAATCATCACAGATATCGTCTATAGTGACGCCGTTGTAGCCGCGCTCGTTAATGAGCTTTACCGCGGAATCCTTTAGCTTCTTGATAGTTGCCTCACTGCGCTGGTGGCGAAGCTTGTAATTTGCCGATTCGACTTTTGTTTTTTTGTTATCCATCTTGCACTCTCCGTTATTTCCATTTCTGATAAGAGCGGGGCGTTATATGCGGGAAAAGTATCTGATGAGCGTGAAAAAGCTCACATCAGGGCAATTCCGTATAATTCCGGCGCACATATATAGTGCGCCGCCGCAGCATTCGTCAGACCGTTCAAAACGCAGGTAATGCTTTTTGCTATGCCGGTTTTTTGGGGGAACGATAAGGCGGAACATTCTGCGGGCAGGATATGCGCCGGGAATTGTGCGGTGCTGCTTTAGAATTATTATGTATTATAGCATGCGTCGATGCGTTTGGTCAATATAAAATTGTGCAAATAGCGCAGAAATATATGCTTTTGAGAAAAACACGGCGAAATGTTTGGCTATTTGTCGTCTGTGCGGCGACCCCTCAGTCAGCTTCGCTGACAGCTCCCCTTATCCAAGGGGAGCAAAGACTCAGTCGGCACCCCTTTTCGCTCCCCTTGGATAAGGGGAGCTGGCGGCGACGCGAAGTGGCGGCGTCTGAGGGGTGGAGGGTCACGAGAGGACGTCACCTATATGGTTGATGCGAAGCGGCGGCGTCTGAGGGGTGGAGGGTCACGCGAGGGCGGAAGTTTTTTGGTTGATGCGAAGCCTGACGACGCCTCAGTCACGGGC
>JAEEUX010000153.1 GCA_016290695.1 Oscillospiraceae bacterium | reverse complement strand
GAGGAAATAACCGCTGCGGTCAATGAGGCTCATAACGTAAACTATCGCCTTCCCGATAACGATGAAAAGCATGAGATTATTTATTCCGAAGCCGGGGTGCTTATAGGAAAAACGGTCTATTGCGTTCGATATTTTTTTCATTGAATTACCTCGCTTTTGGTTTATTATATTTTACATCATCACGACTGTTTTGTCTATGAATTAATATAAAAAATGAATGTAAAAAAATAAAAATATGCTTTAAGTCTAATTAAGCTTGTGATATAATAATAATATAAATGCGTTTTTGCGCTTTTTGAGCGCCTGTAACAGCTTAAACACATTGCTTTTGGAGGGTACATAGATATGGCAAAAAGAGTTTTTTCGTCCGAATCCGTCACGGAAGGACATCCTGATAAAATCTGTGATCAGGTTTCCGACGCTATCCTTGACGCGTATCTGGCTCAGGACAAGAATGCGCGTGTCGCCTGCGAAACCATCACTACTACAGGAATGGTCCTCGTTATGGGCGAGATAAGCTCGTCCGCCCTGGTAGATATTCCTGACGTAGTAAGAAAAACCATTGCAAGAATCGGCTACACGAAGCCGGAATACGGCTTCGACTGCAACGGCTGCTCTGTCCTCGTCGCGCTGGACAAGCAAAGCCCCGATATTGCGATGGGCGTTGACAAGTCTCTTGAATACAAGACAGAGGGAGAGACTGACCCTGCCGACCTTATCGGCGCGGGAGATCAGGGCATGATGTTCGGCTATGCCTGCGACGAAACGCCCGAGCTTATGCCCGCCCCGATTTACTATGCTCACAAGCTTTCAAAGAGGCTTGCCGAGGCCAGAAAAACCGGCGTTCTTCCTTGGGCTCGCCCTGACGGAAAGACGCAGGTCTCCGTACAGTATGGCGATAACGGCGAAGTCGAGCGTATAGACGCTATCGTTGTTTCCACGCAGCATGACCCGGATATTACACTTGAAAAGCTTCGCGAGGAAATCATCGAAAAGGTCATCAAGGCAGCAATTCCCGAAAATCTCATAGATAACAACACCAAGTTTTTCGTTAACCCCACCGGCCGCTTCGTTACCGGCGGCCCTGTAGGCGATTCCGGCCTCACCGGAAGGAAGATAATAGTCGATACCTATGGCGGTATGGCGAGCCACGGCGGCGGCGCATTCTCCGGCAAGGACCCCACTAAAGTTGACCGCAGCGCCGCGTATATGACGAGATATATCGCTAAAAATATAGTCGCGGCCGGACTTGCAAAGCGCTGCCAGATAGAGGTTGCTTTCGCAATAGGCGTAGCGAGACCTGTTTCCATCCTCGTCGATACCTTCGGAACAGGCGTCGTTTCCAACGAAAAGCTTTCCGAGATAATCTCCGAGTGCTTCGATCTTCGCCCCGCGAAGATTATCGAAAAGCTTGGACTCAGAGCGCCCATTTATTCGCAGACGGCAGCATACGGCCACTTCGGCCGTTCTGACCTCGACCTTCCATGGGAGCGCACGGACATGGTCGAAACGCTTAAAAAGTATAACTAATGCAAGATAATAATATTAACGAAGGGAAAATTGAAGGCAAAAACGCCGTAATGGAGGCGCTCAAGGCGGGAAGACCAATTGACAAGGTCTATATTGCCCGTGGTGAGGGCGACAAAACGCTTGGTTTTATAGCTTCCAAGGCGCGTGCCGCTCGTGCCGTCGTATCTGAGGTGGACAGGCGTAAGCTCGATTATATGAGCGAGACTCATTCTCATCAGGGCGTTATCGCGCTTGCCGCCGTCAGGGAATACTGCACAGTGGATGATATCCTCGCCATTGCGCGCGAGAGGGGCGAAAACCCGCTCATAGTTATATGTGACGAGCTTTCCGACCCTCATAATCTCGGCGCAATCATCAGAACGGCCGAATGTGCCGGAGCGCACGGTATAATTATACCGAAGCACAGAAGCGCAGGCATTACCGCTATCGTGGAGAAAACTTCAGCCGGCGCCGTGGAGCACGTTGCCGTCGCCAAGGTTCCCAATCTCAGCAGCGCCATAGATAAGCTTAAGGAAGCGGGCGTTTGGATTTTTGGAACGGCCGCGGGCGCTGATACTTCGCTGTGGGATGCCGACCTTAAGGGTTCTGCCGCAATAGTTATCGGTTCCGAGGGAACGGGTATGAGCCGCCTCGTTTCAGAAAAATGCGATTTCAGGGTTTCCATTCCCATGAAGGGCGAGGTGTCGTCGCTGAACGCATCTGCCGCCGCAGCTATAATGCTTTATGAAGCGCTGCGGCAAAGATCATAATGCTGCACTAATAATGGGCGGGATAACCCCGTCCATTATGTCTTGAAATAAACCCAATGGAGGAAGGAGGGTATTATGCCGGACTTGAACGATAAAAACGACTTTTTTGAAGAAGAGATGGGGCAGGAATACTCTCTTGAGTCCATCCTTGCCGAGTATAAGGGCAGCGCTTTCATAAAAGGCGAGAGCAAGACCGCCAAGCATGAACTTGAGAAGCAGGCGGAAAAGATTATCGCTGAAGCTCTGGGAACGGCCCCGGATTCATCAAATGCTCAGATAGACGAATTCGGCGATATTAATGAGACGCCGGATGAAGACGTAAAAACCTATCATCCCCGTTCCGGCGATGTTGTAAAGAACCATAATATCCCCGAGCCTAATGCGAAAAAGAAAAAACGCGGTATAGAAAAGGGGATTCGTGAGGTTGAGGAACGCATTGCACGTGTGTCTAAAATAGAAGAGCAGCAGGAGAAAATGTTCTCCGACAGAGAACTCAGCGACGACGAGCAGGAGTTTTTTGGCGTAGGGAAATACGCTGTTCCCGAAATAACACAAGCCGTTGAGGGCGAAGTCGAAAAGACAATTTCCGACGAACTCAAAAGACGCGAGCGCCGCAGAAAACGCCGCGCCGAACGGAGAAACGTTGAAAGTCGCAGACGCGGAGAAAAGAGCGGTGAGACGGATTTAGAAAACGAGCTTCGCCCCTCCGACGCGTTGAGAATATACGGCTCAAGAACTGGTGGACTCTCTATTCGTCTCTTTCCCATGTTCATCCTCTGTATTATTATGGCGTGGATAACCTTCTCACGGGCCTACGGGATTCTTATGCCGGATTTTATAAGACGCTCGGATAAAAACTTTGAGCTTTTTCTCCTGTTTTCGCTTGTTGCATCGGTAGTTGTATGCTTCGATATAGTTATGCTCGGGCTTACGAATTTATTTTCCGGGCGGTTTTCGCAAGAAACGCTGGTTTCGCTCTCCGTTATTTTATCGGCGGCGGATGCTGCTGTTATGGCATTCGGCGGCGACCATAGCTTTGGAGCACCGTTCTGCGCTGTCTCTGCGTTCTCGCTCTTCGGCGCGCTTTGGGGAACTTATAAGGGTAGAAAGGCTTTTTATTTCACGTTTAAAACAGCGTCTAACGTCAAGGTTCCGACTATCGTTTCTCCGGAATGGGAAAGGTTAAACGAAGGTTCGGTTATGACTAAATACGTCGGCTCGACGCGTGGTTTTGTTAATAAGAGCACCGAATCCGACCTTGCAGAGACTGTTTACACACGCCTTGCTCCGATTCTGATAGCGATATCCGTTATTGTCGCGGCGCTTATTGCTGTCCTCAACAAAAAACCGAAGCTGTTTATCCATTGCCTTTCGATGTTTTTGGCAATTTCGGCTTCTTTCAGAATGGTTCATATATTTAACGCTCCTTTTTTCAGAGTCGCAAAGGCATTGTATGCACACGGCGCGGCAATCGCCGGTTGGAGCGGAGCTTGTGACATGAACAATGCAGTTGGCATTGTTTATAAAGACAGTGATATTTTCCCGGAAAACGAGATATCAATTTCGGGAGTTAAAATATTGCAGCCTTCCTCTGCCGCGAGAGTAGTCTGCTATACCGGCAGCATTATCATTGCTGCGGGAATAGGAACCTCCCGGCTTTTTGCCCAGCTTATGCAGGAATACAATTCTCCGAATCCTTATCGCGTGGAAGAATTTTCTTGTTATGAAAGCGGCGGCGTCGGAGCATATATCGAAGGACATCATGTTATTGTCGGCTCTTCTGCGTTTATGAATCTTATGGGAATAAGGCTTCCGCCGAGTCTCGATTATAAAAGTACTGTTTTCAGCGCGATAGATGATGAGCTTGCCGGTATCTTCGT
The DNA here is from genome assembly GCA_016290695.1 of Oscillospiraceae bacterium. Classification (GTDB taxonomy): domain Bacteria; phylum Bacillota; class Clostridia; order Oscillospirales; family Oscillospiraceae; genus RGIG6375. Next base: position 1,935 of record JAEEUX010000153.1, on the reverse strand, counting down.
AATTAGTTACAGCCCGTCGAACACCGTTAAGCATGCTTTACAGGATATGCGTTCGGCTAAAATCTCGCCAGTTTACGCGATAAGAGATTTTAATATAACCCCATCACTTATCAAAAACAGATATAAAGTCAATGTTTCCGAGGGTGAGTTTACCTCCTATACCGCGAGGTTTGAGCTTTCTCAGAAAAATGAGGATTACAGCCAGATACCATCCGCAATCCTCAGCAGGGAAGGTATCAACCACTATACAGAAGCCGTTTACCGTGGGAAAAACCTTGTTAAGCAGACAAAAACCGGGCTTGCAATAACACTTTTTGAAACGCTCACAGGACTTCTGCTGCTTATTCTATTGGTTTCCGCAGGCTCGTTCACGGCGGCTTCCGCGGCGAACACTATCACTTATATGCTAATTTGGGCGCTGATTTCCGAGCTGATTTCTTTTTTCTGAGATTTTGTAAACTTAATATAATTGCTATAGAGGGACAGTCTTTACAATAAAGAACTGTCCCTTTGTATATTTTATGGTAAATAGAGCTAAAAGTAGTTGTTTTTCATAAAAAATTAGTGTATAATTATTACAGTATTATTTGTGGTGCGTTCATATATAACTAAGCGTTCAAATAAGGAGTGCAATTTCAAAGAAAGGAACAATCATCTATGAGCTATTCTACGGACAAAATCCGCAATGTGTGCCTGCTCGGACACGGCGGATCAGGCAAAACCAGTCTGGTGGAGAGCATTCTCTTCACTATGAAATCCATTGACAGGCTTGGCAAGGTTTCTGACGGAAACACGGCGTGCGACTATGACCAGGAAGAAATTAAAAGAGGAATCTCCATCTCCGCTGCCACTGTATTTGTCGATTACAATGGCACGAAGATCAATATTATAGATACTCCGGGCTATTTCGATTTTGCCGGTGAAGTTTGTCAGGCTGTTCGCGTTGCCGACGCCGGAATAATTGTTCAGCCCGCTAAGGGTGCAGTTACAGTCGGAACCGAAAAAGCATGGAAGTCTCTTTCCGAACAAAACCTCCCCAAAATGTTCTACATCTCAAAGATCGACGAAGAAAACGGCGATTACGACGCTATTTTTGCTGCTCTCAGAGAAAAGTTCGGCCATACCGTTTGCCCCGTCGTTATTCCATGGGGCAAGGCGCCGAATATCGAAGGCGTTATCGACATAGCTCACGAGAAGGCCTATAAGCTCGACGGCAGCGAGGCTCCCGTCCCCGCAGACATGGCCTCCGAGGTTTCCAAGCTCCGTGACGTCCTTATGGAGACGGTCGCCGAGTCTTCTGAGGAGCTCATGGAGAAATTCTTCTCCGGCGAAGCGTTTACCAAGGAAGAGATAAATTCCGGCATTGCCGCCGGCGTTAAAGAATTGAGCATGGTTCCTGTCGTCTGCGGCAGCGGTTTTACCGCCGCAGGCACTAAGAAGCTTCTTGAGATAATCGCCGAATACATGCCTTCTCCGGCTGACAGAGTTGAGAAATGCAAGGATGCTTCCGGCGAGACGGTTGAGCTTAAATGCTCCGAGGGCGGCTCCACTGTTCTCTTTGTCTTCAAAACCACCTCTGACCAGTACGGCAAATTCTCTTACTTCAAGGTCCTTTCCGGCAAGGCGGACGCGGATATGACCGTCGTTAACAGCCGCACAGGCACCAATGAAAAGCTCGGCCATATCTTCAATATGCTCGGCAAGAAAAACATCGAGGTCAAAACCGTCGGCTGCGGCGATATAGGCGCCGTTTCCAAGCTTGTTGAAACAAAGACAGGCGATACGCTCTGCACCCAAGGCAAGGTTTTCTCCGTCGAGCCCATCGCGTTCCCCGAGCCCTGCTATTCAATGGCTATCGCGCCGAAGACGAAGGGGCAGGAGGATAAGCTCGCGGGCGGCCTAAATAAGCTCGCCGAGGAAGATCTCACGTTCTCT
>JAEEUX010000152.1 GCA_016290695.1 Oscillospiraceae bacterium | reverse complement strand
CCCCGGCGACGTTTTCTATCTGCATTCCCGCCTTTTGGAGCGCGCCGCGAAGCTCAGCGGCGAAAAGGGCGGCGGGAGCATCACGGCGCTGCCCATCATTGAGACGCAGGCGGGCGACGTTTCGGCCTATATCCCGACGAACGTTATTTCCATAACCGACGGGCAGATTTTCCTTGAGACAGAGCTTTTCCACGCGGGTCAGCGCCCGGCGGTGAACGTCGGCCTCTCGGTTTCCCGCGTCGGCGGCGCGGCACAGACAAAGGCGATGAAAAGCGCCGCCAAGTCTATCCGCCTCGAGCTTGCGCAGTTCCGTGAGATCGAGGTGTTCACCCAGTTTTCCAGCGACCTTGACGAGACCACGAAGGAGCAGCTCGATTTCGGCTCCGGCTTGATGGAGCTTTTGAAGCAGCCGCAGTTTGCGCCGCTGCAAATGCACCAGCAGGTAATAACGCTCGTCGCTGCGGAGGAAAAGCTGTTCGTCGGCGTCCCGCTTAAGAGCGTCAAGCAGGTTCAGACCCAGATGCTCGAATGGTTTGATAAGAAGCAGCCGGATACCTGCCGTGAAATAGAAAAATTCAAAGTGCTTTCCGACGAGCTGCGCCAGAAGATAATCGAGCTTGCAAAGGAATTTCTGGAGACAAAAGCATTGCGGCGCGCGTAACGCTTCCGATGCTTGCAGAGGTATGATATGGCTAACGCCGGTGAAATTAAAAACCGAATAAAGAGCATACAGGACATCCGCAAGATAACCAACGCCATGTACCTTATCTCCACCACGAAGCTCAGGCGCGCAAAGCTTGAGCTGGATAAAACGCGCCCATATTTCCTGACGCTCAAGGAAGAAATAGGCGATATCTTTTTCGACGTTCCCGGCGTGAGAAGCAAATACTTCTGGTCGGAGGAACGCCCCATCCCCAACAGACGCCGCGTTAAGCGCAGCGCCTGCCTCGTCATAACCTCCGACAAGGGCCTTGCCGGAGCGTATAACCATAACGTCCTCAAGCTTGCCATGGATTATATGGAGGCGCAGGACTATATGCCGCAGGCGGAGAAGGCGATGCTCTTCGTCGTGGGCGAATACGGCAGGCAGTTTTTCCGCCAGAAGAAGATACCCGTCGCGAAAAGTTTCCTCTATACGGCCCAGAACCCGAGCATAAACAGGGCGAGAGAGATAACGAACGTTATTACCAGCCTCTATAACCGGGGCGACATCGACGAAGTCCACATGATTTATACGGATATGCAAAACGGCGTCACTACGGAAGTTCGCGAGCAGAAGCTCCTTCCGCTTGATAAGGATGATTTCCAGCAGACCTCGGTGAAGAACACAAATTACACGGAGGAGGACTTCGTTCCCTCAGTCAAACAGATTCTCGATAACCTTGTGCCGAGCTACCTGACGGGCTTTATTTTCAGCGCGCTCGTCGACAGCTTTTGCTCCGAGCAGAACGCGAGAATGCTCGCGATGGACTCGGCGGGCCGCAACGCGGAGGAAATGCTCCACGAGCTTTCGATGGAATATAACCGCGTGCGCCAGGCTGCCATCACTCAGGAAATCACCGAAGTGGCAGCCGGAGCAAAGGGGCAGAAACGCGCCGAGATCGCGCGGCAGAAAGAAGCGTGACAGTTATGAACAAAGGAAAAACGGTTCAGATTTCCGGCTCGGTGGTGGACGTTGAGTTCCCCGCCGGAAAGCTGCCTAAGATAAAGGAAGCGCTTGAGGTCTATGTTGGCGATGAGCGCCGCGTTATGGAAACGGCGCAGCATTTGGGCGATAACACCGTCCGCTGCATCATGCTCGCCGGAAGCGAGGGCCTGCGCCGCGGCATGGAGGTAATCGCTACGGGCGAGGGCATAACCGTCCCCGTCGGCAAGGAAACGCTCGGCAGACTCTTTAACGTGCTGGGCGAGCCGGTCGATAAGCTCGGGCCGATATCTGAAACAGCGGAAAAGCGCTGCATCCACCGTCCTGCACCGAGCTTTGACGAGCAGAGCCCCGCGGTGGAGATCCTCGAAACGGGCATAAAGGTCATTGACCTCATGGAGCCCTACGCCAAGGGCGGCAAAATCGGACTTTTCGGCGGCGCGGGCGTCGGCAAAACGGTTCTCATTCAGGAGCTCATCCATAATATAGCCACGGAGCACGGCGGCTATTCGATATTCACCGGCGTCGGCGAGCGCAGCCGCGAGGGCAACGACCTCTGGACGGAAATGGGCGAAAGCGGCGTCCTTGAAAAGACGGCGCTCGTCTTCGGGCAGATGAACGAAGCCCCCGGCGTGAGAATGCGCGTCGGACTCACGGGCCTCACAATGGCGGAATACTTCCGCGACGTGGAGCACCGCGACGTCCTGCTTTTTATTGATAATATCTTCCGCTTTGTCCAGGCAGGAAGCGAGGTTTCCGCGCTGCTCGGAAGGATGCCCTCCGCAGTCGGCTATCAGCCGACGCTTGCCAACGAAATGGGCGAGCTGCAGGAACGCATAAGCTCTACTAAAAACGGCTCCGTCACCTCCGTTCAGGCGGTTTACGTCCCGGCGGACGACCTTACCGACCCCGCCCCGGCGACGACCTTCTCCCACCTTGACGCGACGACGGTTCTCAGCCGAAAGATTGCCGAACAGGGCATTTACCCCGCTGTCGACCCGCTGGAGTCCACCTCGCGCATACTTGAAAAGGACGTAGTGGGCGAAGAGCATTACGAGACGGCGCGCGCCGTTCAGGAAATGCTTCAAAAGTACAGCGAGCTGCAGGATATAATCGCCATACTCGGCATGGAAGAGCTGAGCGAGGAGGATAAGGCGACAGTTTACCGCGCGAGAAAGGTTCAGCGTTTCCTTTCTCAGCCCTTCAGCGTCGCGGAGAAATTCACGGGAGTAAAGGGCGTTTACGTCCCCCTGAAGGAGACTATTCGCGGCTTCAAGGCGATAATAAGCGGCGAACTCGACGAGCTGCCCGAAAGCGCGTTCTTCAACGCCGGCACGATTGACGACGTTATCCGCAAGGCGGAGGCGCTGAGAAGGGAACCGGGTGAGGCGCGATGAGCAGCTTCAAGCTTAGGATTCTTTCAGCCGAGCGCCCGTTTTTTGAGGGTGAGTGCGAGAGCCTTACCGTCCAGCTCTCGGACGGCGAGTTCGGCATCCTCGCAGGGCACCAGAAGATGGTCGCGGCGCTCGTTCCGGGCGTTATCCGCTTCAAAAAACTCGGCGCGGAGGAGGAAGTCGCCGCAGCGGGCGGCGGCATGATACGCATAGCCGACGGCGAGGTGCTCATCCTCGTAGACTCCGCCGAGCACCCGGAGGAGATAGACGAAAAACGCGCCCAGCGCGCGCTTGAGGAGGCAAAGGAGGCCCTTCTTCAAAAGCAGAGCCTTACCGAGCACAGAATAGTCCAGGCAGATCTTGCCCGAGCGGCGAGCCGTTTGCGCGCGAGCCGGTATAATTACGGAAAATAAAGGGCAATACCGCATAATTCCGGCACATAGCTTGCGCCGTATTGCCAAAGAAACAGAGCCGAGGGGGATTCCTTCGGCTCTGTTTGCGTCTGTTCGGTTTTTCGGTTATTCATTGAGGAATTTTATTATATCCTTCACGCCGCTTACCGCGCGCCTGTCATCAATGGCGGGGATTTTGTTCGTGCTGTGGGAATACACAAGCTCGTGAATGTCGCGGCAGTTTACATGGCGCAGGATAGTGCGGGCCGTTTCGTAAGCCCTGTCGATTTTGCCGTCTCCGCCGCCGACGAGGATCACCGCGCCCCGCTTCTCCTTGATTTTCACTTCCTCGTGGCGAAAACGCTTCGCGCAGTAATAGGTCTGGAAGCGGCTGGCAAGGCCCAGCAGCTTCCCGGTAAGCTCGGAAAAATAGACGGGCGAAGCAATGACGACGTTATCGCAGCTCTCGATATATTCATAGACCTCCTGCATTTCGTCCCTGATGGCGCAGCCCGGCTCTCTGCGGCAATAGCGGCAGTCTACGCAGGGTGAAATATCGGCGCTGTAAGCGTTTACAAGTCTGTATTCGCCCTCAAGCCCCGCAGTAAGGAGGTTTACGAGGCTCATTGTGTCGCCCGCAGCGCGCGGCGAACCGTTGAGGATAAGCGTTTTGCGTTTTTCACCCGGAGACATGGTATCAGCTCCTTTTGAGTTATTATGTCGCGCTAAAAGACTATGCCCGATAACCGGTTTCTGCTCCCACTGGAACTTTTTTGATTGAGATAATATAAATAAACAGAGTTATGGCTTAATTATCCAATGTAATCGTCTTGCGCAGACTCGGAATCGCCATGCGTGCGATGATGGTTGCAACCTCACCACGACTAATACTGCTCGCTGGATTGAATGTTCCTTTGGTGTCGCTGCCAGTCAAAACTCCCGCATTATAGAGCGTAAACACTGCTTCCCCGTAAGCGGAGGATTTATTTACGTCGGGAAGTATGGAAATATTGTTTATGGCGTCCAGAGCATCGGCGGGAAGCGCCTTGGCAAGAATGCTTGCAAACTGGGCGCGATTTGCTTTTGCAGTATAGTTCGTGTATTCGCCCTCTTTGATGATGTCGTTTGCGATGGCATAGTCTACATATACCTGATACCATACGCCGCCCTGTTTGAAGTCTGCTTTGCCAGTGGAGTAAATGCTGTGGACACGGCAGGCAAATGCCAGCGTCTCAGCAATCGTCACGTTGCCGCCCGGGCTGAAGGTCGTCTCACTGCTTCCTTTGGCAAGCCCGAGCTCATATGCGGCCTTCACTGTGTCGGCATACCACTGGTTCGCGGGAACGTCGGTGAACATGCCGTCGGTATATGTGTTCTGCTTGGAAAAATTACCGAATCCGGTAGTCAATTCGGGATATTTGATTTCGGCCTCACCAGTGCGCACTGTCGCACCCTCGACCTGCCTGGGAACGCTCTGGACAGGCCGTTCAATATATTGGTTGGTGAATGTATCATTTACACTTGTGAACGGAAGCTGGCTGTTGTCGTTCATGCCCCACATCCAAAGACTGCCGTCCGTTTTAACAAACGCGGCGTGGTCATATCCGGCGGCCACTTGTACAACATCGTCCGCAATCTTAACCGGGTCAAGGCATCTATTACCGTCACCGAGACGATTCATGCCCAGCAGTTCGCCCATTGTGTTACATCCCCATGCCCAAAGAGAATGGTCTTCCCGGATGGCAAGAGCGCCTACGAATCCAATGGCGAATGCTGAAACCTTATCCATCACCTTGATAGGGACACTCTGGTCCGTTATAGTTTTGCAGATGCTTTCCGGAATGGAGAGAAAGGAGAAAATGCTGTCGCCCCATATCCAGAGACTGTTGTCCTCCTTGATTGCTGCAAAAGTGCGGTAATCGTAGAAAATTGAAGTGACGCCGTCCATGACATGGACAGGAGCAGTGTCCGTTTCCCATACCCAAAAACTGCCGTCCGTTTTAACGACACCAACCTGGGAAAGACCGCAAACGACAGCCTTTACCCGCTCCATAACCTTGACGGGCACGGATGGATCTCCGGTTGTGCTGATGCCGAGTTCGCTGGGCATACTGTTTCCCCACATCCAGAGGCTACCGTCGGTTTTGATGGCGGCAACAAAGGCATCGCCAATACTGACTGCCGCAACTTGATCCATGACCTTTACCGGCTTTAACACATGGTCTTCCGATTGTCCGGGAATCTTTCCAAAATTTGATCCCCACATCCAAAGACTGCCGTCCGTTTTAATCACGGCAGTGGCATTATGTACACAGACGGAGGCAACATCCTCCATAATCGGGAGGAACGTTGATTGGATAAAATAGCCCAAGCTGTTCTCCGCATCACCTTTTCCGTCGTGCAGAAGCTGTCCGGAGGCGTTGTCACCGCGCATCCATAGCGTGTTGTTTTTGTCAATGTAAGCTGCGTTACCGGTAAGATAACCTCCAAGGCACAAGGCGTTAGCCTCACCGACTTTGCCTGTGCTGTAAGCACTTGCGGCGACAGGCAGCAGGCTCATGCACAGAATAAGCGCAAGCAGCAGGGATATTGTTTTTTTCATTTCTTTCATTCCTCCCGAATATATACGATTTGCCAAGATGGCTGTTGTTAGAGAACCATGCTCCTGTCAAGTCAACCTGCCGTAGGCCCCCGGATGTATCGAGGATGCCCCTCGGATCCCTGTGAACTTACGAAACTGCCCGAAAACC
>JAEEUX010000151.1 GCA_016290695.1 Oscillospiraceae bacterium | reverse complement strand
CCCTCGCTATGAGCTGGATCGACTACAGATACAGCACCTCCGGCTCCGAGTTCATTAGCTGGGGCGTTGAGGGCGTTTGCTGGGAATATAACGAAAACGGCGAAAAGAGAGTTTCCGATTTCCTCTGCAAGAACCCAACTTACAACTACACCATGCTCCTTCTCATTTACTGCATGAACACCCTTTGCGACCCCGGCCTTGATCTTAACTATGTACACTACTGCTATGACGGCGGCGACATAGTTATCGAAGCCTATGATTATCTCGAGACCCGCAATTATGACGGCGCCTTTGAATATCCAACGGCCATTTCCTTCGATCTTGAGCAGATTACGAAGATAAGTAAGTATTCTTCCGATGTTCTCACCTATATATCTGAGAAATTCCTTGCATTCGTCGATGGTTCCACGCCCATGAGCGAGTGGGATGATTATGTTGATAACTTCGAGAGCGTCGGCCTTTACGACCTTCTCGCCGTATATCAGGAAGCTTACGACGATTATATGGCCGAAAACGCTTAATGTAAGCATTCGGGCATAGATTAATACAGAAAATATGGCGCCGTGTTCTTTGCTTTTGAACCGGCGTCATATTTTCTGTTTGTAATATGCCCAATAATGTGATAGAATTTATATTAGTCAATAATGATTTCGCACAAAGGGGAATGATTTATGAGCTGTGTTAAATATGAGCACGTTTTTGAACCTATAAAACTTGGCAACACCCTGTTCCGCAACCGTATTTTCGCTTCACCTACGGGTTATCAGAACATGACGGGTGATAATATCCTTCCGCCCGGCGCTGCCGCTTATTACGAAAGAAAGGCTATGGGCGGCGCGGCGTCCGTCGCAAGCTGCGAGCTTATCGTAGATGCCGAGCTCGGCCGCGGCGGAGCCAATCACGTTTGTATTGAAGACCACAGGGCTTACAGCCCGCTTTGCAGAGTGGCCAACGCTATCTCCCGCCACGGCGCTATAGCAACGGCAGAGCTTCAGCATACAGGAATGTTTGCCAACAGAACGCCATCCTTCATGGGCGGCAAGGGTTTTGGCAAGGCTTACGCCCCCGTCGAGATGCAGGTAGGGGACAGGCTCGTCCCCGAAATGCCGGAGGAGATAATCGAGCGAACAATCGAGAAGTTTGCCCAGGCCGCGGCGACTGCTAAGCGCGCCGGCTTCGGCATGATCCTTCTCCATGCGGGCCACGGCTGGCTCCTTCACCAGTTCGTTTCGCCCAAAACCAACACGAGAAAGGATAAATGGGGCGGCCCGGACATAGAGAACCGCGCGCGCTTCACCGTCGAAATCTGCAAGGCCATTAAAAAAGCCTGCGGCGCAGGCTTCCCGCTCGAAGTTAGAATCAGCGGCAGCGAGTGCTATGACGGCGGTTACGACATTGAAAACGGCATAGCCTTCGCAAAGCAGCTTGACGGCGTCTGCGACCTTATCCACGTTTCTGCCGGAAACCACGAGGTAGACGAAGTTTTTGCCGTTACGCATCCGAGCATGTTCCTCGGCGATTGTCCGAACGTAAAATACGCCGCCGAGATAAAAAAGCACGTTAAAACTCCCGTCGCCGCTATAGGCGCTATCGGCGAACCGGAAATGATGGAGGATATTATCGCCTCCGGTCAGGCCGACATCGTGGAAATGGCGCGTGCCCTCCTTGCCGACCCCGACCTTCCGCTCAAGATGCGTACCGGGCGCGAGGACGAGATCAAGCGCTGCCTGCGCTGCCTGTCCTGCTTCTCTACGGAAATGAACGTGGGCGAGCCCTACTGTGCGATAAATCCCGAGACAGGTCATGAGCTTGAAATAAAATTCGATAACGCCCAGCCTGTTTCTCACAAGAAGGTTCTTGTCGTGGGCGGCGGTATCGGCGGTATGCAGGCTGCTCTTACCTGCGCGGAACGCGGCCACGAGGTCATTCTCTGCGAGAAAACCGATAAGCTCGGCGGCGCTATCCGCTGCGAGAAGAACGTTCCCTTTAAAATGAAGCTCGACGTATACCTCAACGCGCAGGAGCGCGCCGTGAGAAAGGCCGCGATAGATCTTCGCCTCAATACGGAAGTCACGCCACAGCTCGCCGAGTCACTGCACCCGGACGTTATCATTGCCGCCACGGGCGCAAGACCTGTCAAACCGCCCATCCCGGGAATCGACGGCAAAAACGTCCTCGGCGCAGAATTTGCATATATGAACACCGATAAGGTCGGGCAGAATGTCTGCATCCTCGGCGCGGGCCTTGTCGGCCTTGAGCTCGGCATTTATCTTTCCATGCTCGGACACAAGGTAAAGGTGATGGAAATGGCGCCGCAGATTAATGACGGCGGCAACTTCCTTCATGCTGTCGGCCTGCGTGCGGAGCTCAAAAAGCAGGGCATTGAAATAAGCTTCAACACTAAGGCCAAGGAGATAAAGCCCGAAGGCGTCGTTGGCGAGAGCGCGGAGGGCGAAAAGCTCTTCCCAGCGGATACCGTAATCTACGCCGTAGGTCAGAGGCCGGAAAGCGAAGCGGCGCAGGCCCTTTGCTTCTGCGCACCGGAGTTTTATCAGATAGGCGACTGCCTGAGCCCCAAGAATATTACGAACGCCACTGGCTCGGCCTTCCAGATAGCCAGAGATATCGGCAGAATATAATTAAATTGTAATCAATATGAATCGCCGCCGGAGCGAAAATAAAAAGCTCCGGCGGCAAACTATGGCATGGAGATAGAAATGACAAAAAAACCATTATCACTTACGGAGGACAAGGTCAGCACAGCTCTGCTGCGCTTTGCTTTGCCCTTTTTTCTTGCGAATTTATTACACTCGCTTTACGGCGCCGTAGACCTGCTCATAATCGGGCGCTATTGCAGCCCCGCTCACATAGCCGCCGTCTCAACTGGCACGCAGATTATGACGACGCTTTTCAGCGTCGTTATAGGTCTATCCACGGGCGCGACGGTGCTTATCGGGCAGAGCGTCGGCGAGGGCAACGGCGAAAAGGCGGCGCACGCCGTCGGCAGCTCGGCGTTCCTGTCGCTGATAGTCGCCCTTGTCATCACGCCGCCTATCATCATTTTCGCATCGCCCGTGATAGCCCTCATGCAGACCCCGGCGGAGGCTGTGGGTTATGCATGGGATTATCTTGTTATCTGCGCGGCGGGCATCCCGTTCATGCTTGGTTATAATGCCGTGGGCGGTATATACAGAGGCGTGGGGGACTCGAAAACCCCGATGTACTTCGTCGCCATAACGAGCTGCGTAAACCTCGTCGCGGATATCCTTCTCGTCGGCGTTTTCCGCCTCGGCGCTGCTGGCGCGGCATACGCGACGACCTTTTCCGAGATACTCAGCTTCCTTATCGCGCTGTTTTTCATACGCCGCAAGGAGCTTCCGTTCAAAATCGAACGCCGCCACTTCAAGCCCTCCGGCAAGGCTATAGGCTATATCCTCAAGGTCGGGATCCCGCTATCGCTGCAGGAAGCGCTCGTTTCCTTCTCGTTTATGCTCATAACCGCTTTTGTAAACGCGATGGGCGTAATCATGTCCGCCGCAGTGGGAATAGTCGAAAAAATCATGATGTTCACCATGATGCCGCCGATGGCCTTTTCCTCCGCCGTCACTACGATGACGGCCCAGAACATGGGCGCGAACAAGCCCGACAGGGCGCTTAAATCGCTGCGCTACGGCATAGCGTATTCGCTTATATTCGGCCTGGCCGTGTGCGTCTTCTCGCAAATATCGCCGCAGACGCTCACCTCCATTTTTGCCGTAGACGAAGACGTTATCGCAATGGCGGCGAGCTACCTGCGTACATATTCGTTTGACTGCATCCTGATATGCTTCATCTTTGCGATGAACTCATATTTCAACGGCTGCGGAAAGTCGATGGTGACCTTTGTTCACAGCATGGTGGCGACCTTCGGCGTCCGCGTGCCGATATGCAAGCTTGCGGTAAAATACTGTGTAGGTACGCTCTGGCCGATGGGAATAGGTGCGCCGATAGCCTCCTGCGTATCGCTCGTTATCTGCACGGGCTATTTTATTTGGCTTCGCAAAAAAGGAACTGAGCAAAGTATAGAAAAAATCGACTCGTAATCAACGCGTTGATTTATTATCGAGTTTATTAGGAAAAAGTCGAAATTAGAATTTTCCGTGAGCGCTCAATAATGCCCCGATAGACGAAAAAGCCTGCTGTCGGTAAGGCAGCAGGCGCAGAACAGAGCGGTGTATATATAAGCGATTTTTTACACGACTCTCGTTAACTACGGCGACAGCGTAAAGCAGAGCTGCACCTACTACGCGAACGGCAACACGCTCACCGGTCGGACGAATGGCACGTTCAGCACGACTTATGCCCACGACGCTTTCGTCGTGGAGCAGTCGCCAGTGGCAAGCGACGCAAACCCCTTCTGTTCAAAGACTAATATAACTTCTAAACTTTAAATAGGAGAACCGGCAAAGATGGAAGTTATACTCAGAAAAAGAATATGGGTATAAGAAAGATAAGCTGAACAAGGATCATTGGGACGCTTCGCCACCCAACGGTAAACCCGGAGATTATTGGAATGTTAATTATGATGGGAGCGTTCGGCATTAATGAAATTATCCTTAAAAGAAATCAAAGAGTATTTGAACGGTTCTAATTTAGTCATTGACCAGCTGAATGATTGTCCGTACATAGAGGTGTTTTTTAAGACGCACGATTGGGATGGTGGCTACGAATCATTCCATGGCTATAATGGGGACAGGTATGAGTTTTACTGCGATATGAACATAATGCTTTCGCTCGTGAAAGACTTCATACGCATTAATAGCGAAACAGTTTGCATTATTGCTCCTTTCCATTCTTATTCATACTTTGAACACTGGTCAGACAGATACCGCAATGATATTTATAAAGAAATTCGCGCGATTCTAAAGGAGAGAAATATAGATTATCGTTATCAGTGCGGGATGATGGTTGATTTGAGTAACGAATTTTCAGTTCTAAGGAAGTTCATTGAAGGTGGATTTCGATATATTTCGTTAGCAAGTTTTTATTTTCCAAACTCAAAAACACTGATTACGCCAAGGCATCATATGGATTATATGATTATCAATGCTGATATTGATGTTTCCGAAAAATTGTTTAGAGAAATAGTATGTAATTATTCCGATTTGGGTATAGAGGTGTGGAAAAAATAACCGCAAGGTAAATCGAGAGTTACGCCGCGCTCTGCAGGATTGCCGATGTATTGGGTGGAGGCAGCGGTACGAGCTGCACATATAGCGCCGTCGGCTGCCCGACGCTTGTAAGCTACGGCAAAGTCACCGCTATGAGCCGGGAAAAGTTGGCATGCTCAGCGACGGGTCAATAATCGTGGCAAGACAGGGAAGGACAACAGATGGAGCAACGCTTGAAATCAGAATTTCAAATACTAAAGCTATAAAAATTGATATTAAGGAGGCTATATGGAAATCTGGAAAGAAATATCAAAAGAGTTCATTGCAAAAGATTATTATTCAATCAAGCTGGTTAACGGCGAAGAAAATGGGTTAAACATAGAATTAATAAGCAGGAATCATAATTATTTACTTAAATTTGGAGTTGTATTAGCTGTAAGGATGTTAGACGAAGGGATTGTTCAGAAAAAAATATATGATGGCGATGATGTAGAAAGATTCAAAAAAGATAATTTTCAAAATGTTATATATGAAGTTACAGGAGGAGAATTCAGAGAAAAGATAGAGTCTGTTGCAGATGGTTTTTTGGAAGCGTATAACCTTAAACATTACGTCATAATAACTCAAAACTATAATATTGACATTATAGCAATATGTGAACCTGAAATCGTTAAGCTTACTTAACGAAGCGAATAGAGGCCTACACATGGGACGGATGTGTACAATGCCGGGAAGGCTGCTAATGATCCGATTGTGGCTGTGATGGCAGGCGGATTGTGAGAAGCCAAGGTCGCAGCGGAATTAGAGGAGAACGCCGGAGGAACAAAGCCCGCAGGCGGACAAACGCAGACGAATATCAAGGTCGATAATCCGGGGAATGGCGAGACAGGAACGACAAAACTATATCGGTCTATGTCTCAAGCTGAGTGTGATTCTGTAATACAAAATCAAAAATTTGTAGAATATGATTATGCGATGGAAGATAAATGGTTTGCTACAACAAAGGATAATGCAATAAGATGGGGAAATACTTTTTATCCAGATGGTAACTATGCAATTTT
>JAEEUX010000150.1 GCA_016290695.1 Oscillospiraceae bacterium | reverse complement strand
TCCTGCCCGAGCCGAATTCCGGCCTGAGCTCGCCGTGCAGCATGCTGCGGAGCTGACTAAGCGTTGCAACCGGCAGTTCTGTGAAGTATATCGCGGCAAGCGCGGTAATTATGATAAGCGCGGAAATAACCGCGATGCGTCGCTTTTGCCGTCTTGTTCGCCCGAAAACGAGCGGCGCGCAGATTATCATTCCGAGCATAAGCCCCAAAATCGCGGCTGCGATATGGCTGAGAAATACAATCAGTGCGGCGAAAACCGCGGCAAAGTACGCAGGCAGGCGCAGCCTGCGGCGGCATCTGCGAGCGCAGATGAACAATATCGGCGCAGCCAGACACAGCACGGACGAATTCAGCCCAGCGTTACCGCAGGAGCCCATGAACTGCGCGGGGAACTTGACGCCGTAATCGTAATAATTCATGCCCTCCGGAAAGAGCCAAAACGGGTTCAGCCCGCATAGCTGGAGCGCGGAGATCGCGCAGTTGATAACAATGCCCGCGACGAGCGCCGCCAAAACGCGCCTGTCGCGCCTGTAAAACATGGAAAGCAGCACAAAAACCGCGCAGTAAACGCAAATGCTTATCGCACCGTCAAGTCTGTGCGCACCAAAAAACGCGGCGGCGGGGTAATCGGAAAAAGCGGCGGAGACAAGCGCCATAATGGCGTATATCACCGCGAAAACGTGTTCTGCACGAAGCATTTCTCCAAGACGTATTTCGCCGCGCCCTTTAATCAAAAAGCACATAGACGTCAGAATAAAAGCTATTGAGACGGCGCAGAAGGAAACATATTTCGCCTGCGTGATGTTCAGATAGCCGCCGCGCCAGAAGGCAAGCATGTGAACGAAGCACAAAAGCGATAAATAGAGGCTTGCTGCAAAACGCAGCCGTTTTTCGGTTATGCTGTTTTCCGTTGCACCCGCCTCCGAAATTGAGAATAACACATCAGAAAAGAGAATACATATGAGAGAATTAGTTAGAACAGTTGTTACGCCCAAGGCAGAAAAATCGCTCCGAGCGGGCCATCCGTGGGTGTTTGCCGAGGAGATAACGTCGGTTTCCGGCGCATACTCAAACGGCGACATAGTGGACGTTTACTCGCAGAAGGAGAAGTATCTCGGAAGCGGCTTCATAAACGATAATTCCAAAATTCGCGTAAGGGTAATTTCCACGAACGCGAACGACAGGTTCGACGCGGCCTTTTGGGCGCGCCGTGTGCGCTATGCGCTCAATTACCGCAAAAGCGTGATGCCCGGTGATGATTTTAAGTGCTGCCGCCTGATATTCGGCGAGGCAGACGGCTTCCCGGGGCTCACGGTGGACAGGTTCGGGAACGTCCTCGTCGCGCAGACACTGAGCCTTGGCATGGAGCTTATAAAAAATACCGTATTTGCCGAGCTTGTTTCACAGCTCAGGGAAATGGGCGAGCAGATTGACGCTGTGTATGAGCGAAACGACGCTTCCTTGCGCCGCAAGGAGAGGCTCGAGCAGGGGAAGGGCTTTGCCGCGCTCGACGGTATGAGAAGCGATCTCGACGGCAGTGTGTTAATATCTGAAAACAGTATAAAATATAAGGTCGATTATTTCAACGGTCAAAAGACAGGTTTTTTCCTCGACCAGAAATATAACCGCGCCGCGATACGCCAAATCGCGCGCGGCAGAACCGTTCTCGACTGCTTCACCCATACGGGCGCGTTTGCGCTGAACGCGGCTGCGGCGGGCGCGGAGCACGTTACGGCGGTGGACGTTTCCGAGGATGCACTCACTTCCGCGCGGGAAAACGCTCGTCTGAACGGGCTGGAAGACAGGCTGAGCTTCGTTTGCCGCGACGTTTTCGAGCTCCTTACTGAGCTTTCCGGCGCGGGAAAAGCAGACTACGATTTTATCATCCTTGACCCGCCCGCCTTTACGAAAAGCAGCAGCACGGTGAAAAACGCAGTTCGCGGCTATAAGGAAATCAACCTCAAGGCAATGAAGCTCCTCCCGCGCGGCGGCTATCTTGCCACCTGCTCCTGCTCGCATTTCATGACGGACGAGCTGTTCCGCCAGATGCTGCATGACGCGGCGACCGACGCCGGCGTTTCCCTCCGCCAGATAGAGGCAAGGCAGCAAGCGCCTGACCATCCGATACTCTGGAACGTCCCCGAAACGAATTATTTGAAGTTTTATATTTTCCAAGTTGTGTGAGGAAATTGCATGGACATAGAATTACATTATGAAGAAGCCGGCAGCGCTGATGCATTCCCGCTTATTCTCCTGCATGGAAACGGGGAGAGCGGCGCGTATTTTAAAAATCAGATACCGTATTTCAGCGGGAGATTCCGGGTCATTGCCCTCGACACGCGCGGCCACGGGAGGTCACCGCGCGGCGCGGCGCCGTTTTCGATAAAGCAGTTTGCCGAGGATTTAAACGAATTTATGGAGGAAAAGGGGATCGCCTGCGCCGCCGTTTTGGGTTTTTCCGACGGGGCGAATATCGCTATGGAGTTTGCGCTCAAGCATGGCGAAAAGCTTAAAGCACTTATACTAAATGGCGGGAACCTTAACACCACGGGCGTGAAACGAAAGGTTCAGATACCCATTGAGATCGGTTATAGAATGGCAAAGCGTTTCGCCGGAAAATCCCCGGAGGCAGCGGCTAATGCCGAAATGCTCAGCCTAATGGTGGGGCAGCCGAACATTGCCCCGGAGGAGCTTAGCCGAATTACTGTGCCCACGCTCGTAATCTGCGGCACGAACGACATGATAAAGGACTCTCATTCGAGGCTGATAGCGCAAAGCATACCAAATGCGAGCTTTTCCGTAATAAAGGGCGACCATTTTATCGCAGGCAAGAAGTGGGAAGCGTTCAACCGCGAAGTTGATGTATTTTTAAAGAACATAGGGTTATAAATAATTAATATAACTATTTTTGATTTGCTTTTAAGTTATAAGTCCCATTAGATAAACAACACATACTTTTGAACTAGGTGGTTATTATATGCTTCAGACGATCATATTTGATGCCTACGGAACATTGATTTCCACAGGCAACGGCTCTATCTCAGCGGCCCAAACGATACTGGATAGAAACAGCTCTGACGCCTCCGCCAAAGAATTTTACGCCCGGTGGAAACAGCTGCACAAGGCCCATATCCAGGGCATGACCGCATTCCACAAGGAGGAAGATGTCTTTCTTTGGGATCTGGAACAGCTCTATTCTGAATATCATTTCTCCCGTGATCCTGCAACTGATGTCCAGGTTATGCTTCATACTTTGGGCAGGCGGCGCGCCTTTCCCGAAACAAATGAGACGCTTGAACATTTGAAAAAGCGATATCTGGTTTGTATTGGTTCAACCACAGACACCAGCCCGTTAATACGCGATTTGGAAAATAATCACATCACAGTGCATCACGTTTTTACCTCAGAATCGCTCCAGGCGTATAAACCGCAGCGGATTTTTTATGAAGAAATTCTAAAGCAGCTGCGGATAAATCCAGCTGAAGCATTATTTGTCGGTGACTCGCTGGAGGATGATGTTTTCGGTCCGCAGCAAATCGGAATGAAAACCTGCTGGATCAACAGAAAGGACCAGCCATTGACAAATGCCACCCCTGATTTTCAAATAAAAACGCTAAGCGAGTTGATTTCCATGAATTTTGAAGAATAGAATTGTAACCTTTATCAGTTCCATGAGGATTTCTGCGGCGTTGTTCTATAGCCAATTTTTCGATTCTACCCTGTATGTGAAAAAATGCTCTTCTGAATTTACCCGGCAGGGGAGAAGTGCCTTCCGAACGCTCTGAAATCGCCGGATTTAACACTTCCGGGGTATTTCGGTGAAAAACTGAACGTATTCAATAAAACGGTTATGCGATAATGAAAAAAATGAATGAATAAACGGGTCTTATTTGCCCTTTGCTTTATTGACCTTTGAAAGATTTTATGATATTCTTTAAACATACTAAAAGAGTATTTTGTTATAGCTGCATCTTCTCGATAAGCCTCAGTTCAGGCATGCGTTTTGAGAATGTGCCGCGCCTGTTATAAGAAAGGAGATAATTGCCATGTATGAGTTAAAGCCGATGACTCCTCGCGTTCAGGCTATCCGCGAGAAGTATCGCAATACGAGACCGAGAATCGACATAAACCGTTATCGTCTCGTTACCGAGTTCTATATGAACAATCCCCAGCTGACGGGTATCCTCAAGAGAGCGAAGAACCTTCGCAACCTCTTTGAGAACATGCCTGTCCACATCAACGATGATGAAGTTATCGTCGGCTGGCAGGGCACCAGCTATCGCTGCTGCGCTCTTTATCCCGAGACTTCCTTCAACTGGTTCATGAAGGAGCTTCGCGCGGGCACCATCCCCAAGCGTGAGCAGGATCCCTATGATATCGATCCCGAGGACGAGAAGTATCTTCTTGAAACCGGCGATTTCTGGGACAAGAACAGCATGAGCGCTATCACTGACGAGTATATGCCGCGCTATCACCGCGACCATATGATCGGCAACGGCGTTCTCTTCTTCGGCGCGAAGGATAACTGCCAGTCTCCCGTCGGCCACTTTGTCGCCAATTTCTGGACCGCTACTCAGAAGGGCTTCGGCGCCATTCAGAGAGAAGCGGAGGAGAAGATGAGAAAGCTCGAAGAGGACGGTATCTTCGGCGATTCCATCTATAAGTACAATTTCTACAGAGCTGTCAGCATCGTCAGCGAAGGCATCATCCACTGGTCCAAGAGATACGGCGCAGAGTGCGAGCGTCTCGCCGCTAAGGAGACCCGCCCCGAGCGTAAGAAGGAGCTTCTTGAGATGGCGGACTGCCTTAACTGGATCATGGAGAACCCCTGCCGTAACTTCCATGACGCTGTTCAGTGCATCTATCTCTATCAGCTTTCCATGTGCATGGACGGTCAGCAGCACGGCATCAGCTATGGCCGCGTAGACCAGTACCTCGGCCGTTACTATGAGCAGGACATCAAGAACGGCACCATCACTCCCGAGTACGCTCAGGAGATCCTTGACCTCTTCTACCTCAAGGTTGCCGAGTGCAACAAGATCTGGTCTGAGGGCGCAACGAAGTCCGGCCCGGGCTACACCTCCGGCCAGCTCATGACCCTCGGCGGCGTTGACATGGAAGGCAGAGATGCTACTAACGAAGTTACCTACATGATGCTTCAGTCGGCCGGTCGTCTCGTCCTCCACGATCCCCCGCAGGCTCTCCGTATCCATGACGGCACGCCTCAGGAGCTTTGGGAGGCCGCTATCGAGACCACGAAGCGCTGCGGCGGCGTTCCCACCTTCGAGAGCGACAAGGTTATCATCCCTGCCCTCATGAAGCGCGGAATTCCCCTCGAGTTTGCGAGAAACTATTGCCTCAACGGCTGTGTCGAGCCTTCTGTCGGTGGTTACGAGTGGGCTCAGCCCGGCGGTACCGGCACGGAGTCTTATCTCAATATCGCCAACGCCTTCCTGCTTGCCATCAATAACGGCACCAACCCGATGAAGATGCCTGCCGTCGCCATCGACCATAACGGCGCTCCCGAGGCTAAGCAGACCGGCCCCGCTACCGGCTATCTCTACGAGATGAAGAGCATGGACGAAGTCCTTGCTGCCGTTAAGACCCAGTTCGATTTCTTCTGCAAGTGGCAGTGCAGCTGCATTAACGCTTGGGAGTCAATGAGCTCCTTCCACAATCCGCTTCCCATGGTTTCCGCCACTCTCGCCGGCTGCATGGAGAACGGAAAGGATTGCCAGGCCGGCGGCGCTATGTTCAACTCCACCGGTAACTCCTGCATCGGTCTCGGCAACGTCGCTGACAGCCTTAATATCATCGACTATGTCTGCTTCCGCGAGAAGAAGGCCACCACGAGAGAGATGTATGACGCTATCATGAATAACTGGGAAGGCTACGAAGAGCTTCGCCAGTACATCAACGGCAGAGTTCCGCGTTATGGCAACGGCGATCCCGAGGCTGATAAGTACGTCGATTTCACCGCTTCCACTTACGCCAACGCCATCAACCGCGCGACCGGTCCTCGCGGCGGATTCAGCGCCGGCTGCTATCCCGTTACCGCGAACGTCATCTTCGGCTGGTTCACCTGGGCCACTCCCGACGGACGTAAGTTCGGCGAGCCGCTCAGCGACGGTATTTCCAACGTTCAGGGCATGGATAAGAACGGCCCCGTTTCCTTCATCAACTCCGTTCTTAACTTCGACCAGAGCCTCTATGGCAACGGCA
>JAEEUX010000004.1 GCA_016290695.1 Oscillospiraceae bacterium | reverse complement strand
CGGTAATAAAATCCCGCACCATCGGCGCGCCCATGCGCCGCATCCACAAGCCCTCAGGAGGTGAGACTGTGTCATCCTACAATGTCATAAGCTCGGTTGACCCCGGCAGTCTCGCCGACGCGGCGGGGGTCAGGGCGGGGGAAACGCTCGTTTCCGTAAACCGCCACGAAATCCACGACGTTCTCGATTTCAAATACTACTCCGAGGCAAAGCGCGTCGTCCTGCGGCTAATGGACGCGGGCGGCAAAACGAGGCGCGTGCGCATAAAAAACCCGGACTTCATGCCCCTCGGCCTCAACTTTGAGGAATACCTCATGGACAGCGCGCGCCGCTGCGCCAACAACTGCGTATTCTGCTTCATCGACCAGCTCCCGCGCGGCCTGCGCGAGACGCTGTATTTTAAAGACGACGACGCGCGGCTTTCCTTCCTGCAGGGCAATTACCTCACGCTGACGAACCTCTCCGAGCGCGAGATAAAGCGGATAATCGACCTTAAGATCAGCCCCGTGAACATCTCCGTCCACACGACGAACCCGGAGCTGCGCGTGAAAATGCTGCGCAACAAAAACGCCGGGGCCTGCGTGGACATAATGCGCCGCTTCGCGGAGGCGGGCATAACGATGAACTGCCAGATAGTCTGCTGCCCCGGCCTCAACGACGGGGCCGAGCTGCGCCGCAGCCTCGCCACGCTCTCGCTCCTTTACCCGCAGGTGGCGAGCGTTTCCGTCGTGCCCGTGGGGATAACGCGCTACCGCGAGGGGCTGTACCCGCTCGAAGCGATGACGCCGGAGCGCGCGGGCGAGGTCATCGACATAATAAACGAATTCGGCGACGAATTTGCCGAGCGCGTCGGCCCGCGCCTTTTCTACGCCTCGGACGAGCTGTATCTCCGCGCCGGGCGGCCCATCCCGCCCACGGAGTATTACGATGATTACCCGCAGTATGAAAACGGCGTCGGCCTCATCCGCTCCCTTTCGGACGAATTTTATTCCGCGCTCGATATGCTCGACGAGGATATCCCCGCGCGATTTTCGATAGCCACGGGCGTTTCCGCCGCGCCCTTCATTTCCTCGCTCGTCGCGGCGCTGGAGGAGAAAAACCCCAACGCGCACGGCCTTGTCTACCCCATCAGGAACGATTTTCTCGGCGAAACGGTGGACGTTGCGGGGCTTGTCTCGGGCGGCGACATAATCGCGCAGCTAACCGGCCGCGAGCTCGGCAAGCGCCTGCTCATCCCGGCGGTAATGCTGCGCCACGGGGGCGACGTTTTCCTCGACGACGTATCCCTCGACGATATTTCCGAAAAACTGGGCGTCCCGGTCATCCCCGTCCCGAACGACGGCGGCGCGCTGCTTGACGCCATGCTTTCAATAGATAACCAAGGAGGCGAAGCAAATGTCTAAACCGCTTGTCGCAATAGTCGGCAGGCCGAACGTCGGCAAATCAATGCTCTTCAACAAGCTCTCCGGCAAGCGCCTTTCGATAGTGGAGGACGTCCCCGGCGTCACGCGCGACAGACTTTACGCGGATTCTGACTGGAACGGCCGCGAGTTCACGATGGTAGATACCGGCGGCATAGAGCCGAAGGCGGACAGTGAGATCCTTCGCTTCATCCGCGAACAGGCCGAAATTGCCATCGACCTCGCGGACGTCATTGTAATGGTAACGGATATACGCACGGGCGTAACCGCGGCAGACGAGGAGATCGCCTCGATGCTGCGCCGCAGCCGCAAGCCCGTCGTCCTCGTCGCGAACAAGGCCGATTCCATCGGCGCGGAGGACCCCACGCTCTACGAGTTTTATTCCCTCGGCCTCGGCGACCCCATCGCCGTTTCCGCCATCCACGGCCACGGCACGGGCGACATGCTCGACGCCTGCGTCGCCGCCTTCCCGCCGGAGGAGGAGTACGAGCAGGACGACAGCGTGATAAACGTCGCCATAATAGGCCGCCCGAACGTCGGCAAGTCCTCGCTGACGAACTTCATCCTCGGCGAAAAGCGCGTTATAGTAAGCGACGTTGCCGGCACGACGCGCGACGCCGTAGACAGCTTTTTTGAGAACGAAACCGGCAAATACAACTTCATCGACACCGCCGGAATGCGCAAAAAGTCGCGCGTGGACGATAAAATCGAAAAATACAGCGTCCTGCGCGCGCAGAACGCCATCGACCGCTCCGACGTGTGCCTTATCCTCATCGACGCAAACGACGGCGTCACCGAGCAGGACACGAAGGTCGCCGGAATGGCGCACGAGGCGGGCAAGGCGAGCATCATCGTCGTCAACAAGTGGGACGCGGTCGAGAAGGACACGAAAACCATGGACAAAATGCGCCGCGACGTCATGCGCGAGCTCAGCTTCATGACCTACGCGCCCATCGTCTTCATCTCCGCCCTCACGGGCCAGCGCGTGGACAGGCTCTTCGAGCTCATAAACTTTGTCTACGGCCAGACCTCCATGCGCATCACGACGGGCATGCTCAACACCGTACTCGAGGACGCGACGGCGCGCGTTCAGCCGCCCACGGACAAGGGCCGCCGCCTCAAGATTTATTACATGACGCAGACGGCGATAAAGCCCCCGCAGTTCGTCATTTTCTGCAATAATTCCGAGCTGTTCCACTTTTCGTATCAAAGGTACATCGAGAACCAGATTCGTTCTGTTTTCGGCCTCGAAGGAACCCCCGTCCGCATGGTAATCCGCCAGAAGGGCGACAAAGAGCAATAAAAATAATTCACATGAGACCCGCTGCGGAGACGGCTTTGCGCCGTCTCCGTTTTTGTGAACGCGTCTATGCAAAGCGTGCCGCCATCATCATTATCGCAAAGCCCGCCGTGACGCAGCCCGCGGCGAGATAGGGCGCGCGTTCCGAGCGCTCGCAGGCCTCCGGGATAAGCTCATGCACCGAAACGAAGAACATCGCCCCCGCAGCGAAGGCCAGCGACCAGGGCAGCAGCCGCTGCGTCCAGTGCACTACGAGCGCGCCCAGAAGCGCCGCTATGGGCTCGACGACACCCGAAAGCTGCCCGTACATAAAGCTTTTCAGCCGCGTCTGCCCGTCGCAGTAAAGCGGTATCGAAACCGCCGCGCCCTCCGGATAATTCTGCAAGCCTATCCCGAGCGCCACGGAAAACGCGCTCATAACCGACGCGCCGGGAACTCCCGCCCCCACCGCGCCGAAGGCGAGCCCTATCGCAAGCCCCTCCGGGATGTTGTGCAGCGTAACGGAAAGGGCCAGCATCATTGCGCGGCAGGAGGAGCTTCCCTCCCCCGCCAGACATCCCGAGCGCCGCGCGAGCTTTTCCGCCGCCCAGATAAAGAGCGCGCCGAGCGCAAAACCGGCGCAGAGCGGCAGCGCCGGAAAGGGCGAACCAAGCGCCTCGGCCTCGTCGAGCGCGGGCATGAGCAGCGACCAGAAGCTTGAAGAGAGCATTATCCCGGCGGCGAAGCCGAGCAAAAGCTTCAGATTCTTCGGCCGCGAGCGTTTATAGAGAAAAACCGCCGCGGCTCCGAGCGCGGTAATGAGCCATGTGCCCAGTCCCGCGAAAAGAGCAAGCGCGGCAGCGCTTGTGTGAGTTAAATCCAAATAAATCACCCCGACATAGTCTATGACGGAGCGAATATAGTGTGCGCACACGATGAAATGCTTTGCCGGAAGCGGCAATACTGTTCCTCCGCAGCCGACGTAGGGAACGCTGTCATCAGCGTTCCGCTGAATTACGACCTCTCAGGCGCTTCGCGCCAGCTCCCCTGAAAGGGGAGCGAAAACGCTGCGACGGGCTTGATATTTCCATCCGTGAGTTTTTCGCGTCGAGCCTTTTCGACGCGCTTGAACAGGAACTGAAATAGCGGCGTATGTTTACAATTAATTTTGTTGTTATATTCTTCAATTTGTAATATAATAATTTGCGTAGCGACTTTGTCGCCACGCTTCAAACGAGACCCGCTGCGCTGGAATCTCGTTTGAGTTAATCGCGCGGAAGGGAGCGTATGGCATGGGCATATTCGGGAAAAAACGGGGCGCGGCGGCATCTGCGCCGAAAAGACCCTTCACCTCCGCCGTCATAGTCGCGGCGGGGAAGTCCATGCGTATGCTGGGCGAGGACAAGATAAGGGCGCGGCTCGGCGCTTCGAGCGTTCTGCTGCATTCAGTACTCGCCTTTGAAGCCTGCCCGCTCATTGACGAAATAATCATCGTCACGCGCCCGGAGCTCATCCCGGAGATAAGCGACGAATGCGCGGAGGCTGGCGTAAAAAAGCTCAAATGCGTCGTGCGCGGGGGCGAGAGCCGGACGGACTCTGTCTATCGCGGCCTCGTGTGCATGAGCCGGGAGGCGGAGCTTGCAGCCATTCACGACGGCGCGCGCCCGCTCGTTTCCCAGCGCGTCATAGAGGGCGCGGTTCGCCTCGCCGCCGAAACCGGCGCCGCCGTCCCGATGATACCGCTGACGGACACTATCAAGCGCATAAGCGGCGGGCGCGTGGTGGAAACGCCGCCGAGGACGGATTTCGGCGCGGTGCAGACGCCGCAGGTTTTCTCCGCCGAGCTCATCACGGCGGCAACCTCGCAGGCGCTGAAGGAAAGCGCTAACGTAACCGACGACGCCGCGGCGGTGGAACGCCTCGGCATGAGCGTCGCGCTTTCGGACGGCGATCCCGACAACTTTAAGATAACCAATCCGGGCGACATCGAGCGCGCGGAGCTGATACTAAGCAAACGGGGAGATTTACATTGAGAATCGGAGAAGGATATGACGTTCACCGCTTTGCCGAGGGGCGAAGGCTCGTGCTCGGCGGCGTTGAGATACCCTATGAAAAGGGCCTGCTTGGCCATTCGGACGCGGACGCGGCGCTTCACGCGCTGATGGACGCCATGCTCGGCGCGCTCGCTCTGGGCGACATAGGCAAGCATTTCCCGGATACGGACGAAAAGTATCGCGGCATAAGCAGTCTGCGGCTTCTGGAGGAAACCGCCGGACTTGTCCGCGCCGAGGGCTATGAGCTCGTGAACGCGGACATTACCATCGTTGCGCAGCGCCCGAAGCTCGCGCCCTATATCCCCGAAATGCGCCGGGTCATTGCCGATACGCTCGGCGCGGACCTGGGCGATATCAGCGTTAAGGCGACGACGGAGGAGGGCCTCGGCTTCACGGGAAGCGGCGAGGGGCTTGCCGCACGAGCCGTCGTACTTATGGAGAAAATGAAATGAATTTTTTAAAGCCTGAATTTATCACCTCCGCCGCCTCGGAGAGCGGCTTTATTGCCGACGGGAGGCCGCAGATAGTCTTTGCCGGGCGCTCGAACGTCGGCAAGTCCTCGGTGATAAACGCGCTCACCGGGCGCAGGAACCTTGCCCGCGTCGGCGCTCAGCCGGGAAAAACGGCTCAGATAAACTATTTTCTTATCGACGAAACGGCCTACCTCGTCGACCTGCCGGGTTACGGCTACGCGAAGGTCTCTCAGGCCGAGCGGGACAGGTGGGGGCGGCTCATGGAAGCGTATTTCGCGCGGCGCGAGCTCATCACCCTCGGCTGCATGATAGTGGACGCGCGGCATAAGCCCACGGCGGACGACCTTACCATGGCGGGCTGGTTCAGAAGCGCGCAGTGCCCGCTCGTCGTCGTGGCAAACAAGCTTGACAAGCTCAAAAAGAGCGAAATCGAGCCGAATCTGGCGCTTATATCGGCCTCTCTCGCACTCACGGATTCCGACGCGCTGGTGCCGTTTTCCGCCGAGAAAAAAACCGGGCGCGAAGCGCTCATCACGGAGATTGAAAAAAGATGCCTCAAATAAGCTTTGGCGAAGTTATGGCGCAGATGGACTGGGAGCGCCTCCTTTGGATGGTCGTTTCCGTTATCCCGGCGCTTCTTTGCATAACCATACACGAAGTGAGCCACGGCCTCGCGGCGCTCGCGCTGGGGGACAGGACGGCGGAGACGCAGAAGCGCCTTTCGCTCAACCCCCTGCGGCACGTTGACGTAATGGGCCTTCTGATGCTCATTGTTTTCAAAATCGGCTGGGCGCGGCCCGTGCCGGTGAATATGATGAATTTCCGCAACCCGCGTCTCGGCATGGCGCTCACGGCGCTGGCCGGCCCGGTGTCGAATTTCCTTTTTGCGATTTTAATTCTTTTCCTGCGCGGTCTGCTCACTCCGGCGGCACTGAGCCTGAGCTGGGGGCAGACGGCGCTTAGCATCGCGGACGCGACGGCGTATATGAGCGTCGGTCTCGGCGTATTCAACCTTATCCCCATCCCGCCGATGGACGGCTCGAAGCTGCTTTTTGCGATTTTGCCGGAAAGGGCGTATTTCGCCATATTGCGCTATGAAAAATACGGCATGATACTCATAGTCCTGCTCGTTTTTTCAAACGTTTTCGATTCCCCGCTCGCGGTCGCCTTCGATTATGTTTTCGAGAGATTTTTCGTCGTCGCGCAGGCGGGGGCAAAATTGGCAATGATGCTGTAATTCTATTTCCTGCGCGGGAGGTGACCGGGTGGACGCGCTGAATTTTCATCTGGACGGCATAGTTAAGTCCAAAAACGAGCTTGCGGATTTCGACGGCCCGCTCGAGCTCATACTCGCGCTTCTCAGCCGCAATAAAATAGAGATCAAGGACGTTCAGATTTCGCTGATCCTCGAGCAGTACCTTGAACACCTTGAGAAAATGAAGAAATTCGACATCGAGATAACGAGCGAATTCCTCGAAATGGCCTCACACCTTACCTATATCAAGGCAAAGACCCTCGTCGCGGGCGAGGAAGAAGTCGAGGAAATGGAGGAACTGAAAAACTCGCTCGAGGAGCTTGAAAACCGCAAAAAATACGCGCTTATCAAGGCTCTTGCGGATGTTATCGCGCCCTATGCCTCACGCGGCGAGGGAATTTACGTCCGCCGCCAGGAGGTCCTGGGCCGCGAGAAGGGCTATAAGTTCAGCCACAGTCCGGACGAGCTGCGAAAGGCGCTCATCGCCATGCTTGGGCGCGAAACCGAGCGCAGCGTCATCCCGGAGAATTTCACCGCCCCGGCGCGGCTCGTTTACCCCATCGGGGAGAAGAGCGAGCAGATAATGCTTGACCTCAGGCAGAAAAAGCGCGTGAAGGTCTACGACCTTTTCAAAAATCTTTCCGGGCGCTCGGAGCTCGTCGCGTCCTTCATCGCGGTGCTCGAGCTTTGCCGGTCCGGCAGCATCAGTCTCGTCGAGGTAGACGGGGAATACGTCGCCGAAATGGCGGAAAAGGAAGCCGAGGACGCTTCCGAATTCAAAGAAACCGACTATGAACAGTAAGGCGGGCAGCATGGAACACGAAATTGACGCAATAATCGAAAGCATACTTTTCGCCTCGGGCGACCCCGTCCCCGCCGCGCGGCTCGCGGCGCTTTTGGACGTTTCCGAGGACGAGGTCTACGCCTCGGCGCAGCGCCTTGCCGACGCCTATTCCTACGAGCGGCGCGGCTTCCGCCTGCTGCATCTGGAGAAGGCCTTCCAGCTTTGCAGCGCGCCGGAATACGGCGAATACGTCCGCCGTGCGCTTGAAACGCGCAAGCCCTCGAAGCTTTCGGCCTCCGCGATGGAGGTTCTCACCCTCGTTGCATATTTTCAGCCCGTTACGAGAACATATATAGAGCAGATTCGCGGCGTGGACAGCTCCTATACCGTGGGCCTTCTCGTGGAAAAGGAGCTCATCGAGCCCTGCGGTAGGCTCGACGTTCCGGGCCGCCCGGTGATTTACCGCACGACGCCGGGCTTCCTGCGCGCCTTCGGGCTTACTTCACTCGACGAGCTGCCGCCGCAGGATTCGCTACCCGAATCCTCGCTTTTCAGCGGGACGGAGCCGGGCGAAATGCAGCTCGTCCTGCCGGACGTTTGAGGTGAAACGATGACGGCTGTTTACGTTATTGCCGGAGTTCTGGCGCTTTTGTGCCTGCTGCTTGCTTTGCCCGTGGGCATGGCGGCGGAGTATTCCGGCGAGGGGCTTTTTGTTTGGCTGAGCTACGGTTTTTTGAAAAAACGGCTCGTTCCCGCGCCGGAAAAGAAGAAAAAAGCAAAAAAGCGCCCCGAAAAGCCTGAAAAAAAGCAAAAAAGCGCCTCAGCAGGCACCGTTGAGGACTTGAAGGAAAACGCCGGGGCCATAGCCGCGGCGTTGGGGAGGCTGCGCCGCGCGGTGCTCATAAAGGAGCTGACGCTTCACGTTTGCGTGGCCTGCGAGGATCCGGCAAACGCCGCGCTGGCCTACGGCGGCATTTATGCGGCGGAGGGCGATTTAGTCCCCGTGCTGCGCTCGTTTTTCCGAATAAAAAAGCTTGATCTGACTAACAGCGTTGATTTTGCCGCCGAAAAAACGCGGGTTTACGCGCGCGCGAAGCTGTCCGTGCGTCTCGGCGCGCTCCTTGCGATAGCGGCAAAGCTGATATTATCAATGAAAAACAATATAAAATCCTGATGAAAGGACAGAAAAAATATGGAAAAGCATCCTATCGGTGAATTAATGGAGACTACCATGAGTAAAATAAGGGAGATGATCGACGCTAACACGATCGTAGGCACTCCCATAAAAACGGACGACGGCATCACCCTCATCCCGGTCTCCAAGCTGAGCTTCGGCTTCGCCTCCGGCGGCTCCGATTTTCAGGGCAAGAACCAGACCGCGGGCGCGCCCAATAATTTCGGCGGCGGCAGCGGCGCGGGTGTGAAGGTTACTCCCGTGGCCTTCCTCGTCGTGAAGGACGGCGCGGTGAAGGTGGTAAGCGCGCAGCCGCAGGCTGAAACGGCGGCTGAGGCGATAATGGAAGCCGTCCCCGGCATGATTGAAAAAATCAGGGAAATCCTGCCGAGGAAGAAAGATGAAACCGATTGAGGCTTAAAAGAGCCGTATCCGCATTTATAATATCGGCGCTGCTCGTTTCGGCGGCTCCGCTGTGCTTTGCCGCCGCGCCCGAGGTTTCCGCCGCAGCCTGCGTAGTCTGCGACGCAGAGACGGGAACGGTGGTTTATGAGAAAAACGCCTCGCGCCAGCTCCCCATTGCCAGCACGACGAAGCTCATGACGGCGCTCGTCGCGCTCGAAAACTGCGCCCCCGGCGAAAAGCTCACGATAAAGCGCGAGTGGGCCGCCGTGGAGGGCTCCTCGATGGGGCTGCGGGAGGGCGAGGAATGCTCCGTGCGAGAGCTTTTGTACGGGCTGCTGCTTGCCTCCGGCAATGACGCGGGGCTCGCTCTGGCCTGCCATGCGGCGGGCTCCGTCGAGGAATTTGCCGCGCTCATGAACGATAAGGCCGCCGAGCTCGGCATGGAGGGTACGCATTTCACCAATCCTCACGGGCTCGACGACGCAGAACACTATTCCACCGCGCGGGATATGGCGCTGCTTGCCGCCGCCTGTCTCAAGGAGCCGGAGCTCGCGCTCATCGTTTCCACGCGGGAGGCGCGGCTAACCCCGCAGCGCTATTACTCTAACCACAACCGCCTGCTCTGGGAATGCGAGGGCTGCATAGGTCTCAAAACGGGCTACACCTCCAGGGCGGGGCGGACGCTCGTTTCCGCCTGTGAGCGGGAGGGCACGCGCCTTATCTGCGTCACGCTCTGCGACCCCTGCGACTGGGCCGACCACAAGGCGCTTTATGA
Source organism: Oscillospiraceae bacterium (assembly GCA_016290695.1). Lineage (GTDB taxonomy): Bacteria > Bacillota > Clostridia > Oscillospirales > Oscillospiraceae > RGIG6375. The sequence continues at coordinate 17,867 of JAEEUX010000004.1, read as the reverse complement.
CTGGGCCTTTGATAATTACAGGACTCTTTCCTTCGGCGCGGAGAACACGGAATACTCGCTGCCGCTCGTTTCCGGCGAGAAGGACGCGCTTCGCGTAACTGCTGCGGGCTCCGCGCGCGTTTTTGCTTCGGCGGAGGACGAAATTGAGCTGCGGGAGAATTTGCCGCGCTTTGTCTACGCGCCTATGAAGCAGGGTGACAGAGTGGGCAGCGTGGAGATTTTCGTAAACGGCGAAAAACGCGCCCAGCTCGCGCTTGTCGCGGCGGAGGACGCGCCGCTTGCAGAGGGCGCGACGCTGAATTTCTGGGAACAGATAAGGTGGTCGTGGCAAAGGGCAAATGAATACAATCTCGGGGGAACGGCGTAGTAGGCGCTTTGCGCTTCAAACGAGACCCGCTGCGCTGGGCTCTCGTTTGAGTTACTCGCGCTCATCGCGTCGGCTCCGCTCTTCGGCTCCCGCCTCCTTGGTCGGCGCGAGGGGTAGGTGTTTTTGCCGAGGCTGAGCCCCGTCAAAAACAAAATATATAGTTTTTACACAGATTGAGGCACGGCGTGGTAAGGCGTCCGTGCCTTGTTAAACGAACGGAGAAAGCATGAAAGAACGCTTGCAGAAAATAATATCCGAGGCCGGAATAGCCTCGCGCAGAGAGGCCGAGCGCATGATAGAGGCCGGCAGGGTGCGCCTCAACGGCGAAGCCGCCATACTCGGCAGCAAGGCCGACCCTGAATGGGACATAATCGAAATCGACGGCAAGCCCATCCGGGGCAAACGCGAAGCGGTTTACATAATGCTCAACAAGCCGCGCGGCTACGTCACGACGATGAAGGACGAGCACGGCAGGAAAACCGTCGTGGAGCTAACGGCGGACTGCGGCGAGCGCGTTTATCCCGTCGGGCGGCTGGATATGAACTCCGAGGGCCTGCTTATAATGACCAACGACGGCGAGACGGCAAACCGTCTCGCGCACCCCTCCTCGGAGGTCGCGAAGGTCTACCATGTCAAGGTCGAGGGCGAGGAGCTTAATTCAAAAATTGAGCTGCTCGAAAAGCCAATGACGGTGGAGGGCGTAGTCTACGCCGGGGCGAAGCTGAAAATCCTCGAGCAGAAGGAAAACCGCGCCCTCATCTCCATGACGATAACGGAGGGGAAAAACCGCGAGATACGCAATATGTGCGCGGCGGCGGGGCTCGAGGTCCTGCGGCTCAAGCGCGTGGCGGAGGGCGGCATCGAGCTCGGAAGGCTCCCCTACGGCAAATGGCGTATGCTTACGCCGCAGGAAATAAAGACGATAAAGGGCATAAAATCGCGCCGATGACGGAAAATCCGTCCCATATCGGCAAAAAATGCAGGAAAAGAATGCAAAAATGCAAAAATGACTTGTCAAAATTCAAAATTAGTATTAAACTGTGTCGGTAGGTATCGGCCCTGCCGAGGCTTCAATCAGTTTTTGCATTTTGCGCCTTTTGGCTTTTGTGAAAAGAGTGGTCATATAAATGGAAAAGGATATCCTTTCCGCTATTGAAGAGAAAAAACGCGATTTTTCAAAGGGGCAGACGCGTATTGCCCGTTATATAGAGGAAAATTTTGACAAAGCCGCTTTCATGACGGCGGCAAAGCTCGGCAAGACCGCCGGGGTCAGCGAGTCCACGGTGGTTCGCTTCGCCTCGGAGCTCGGCTTTGAGGGCTACCCGGAGATGCGCCTTGCGCTGCAAAACATGATAAGAAACCGCCTCACGAGCGTCCAGCGCATAGAGGTGGCGAAGACCGTCATGGGCGATAAGGACACGTTTTCCGCGGTCTTGCAGTCTGACGTTGAGAAAATCATGCTCACCATGGAGTCTACCGACCGGGCGATGTTCGATAAGGCCGTCCGGCGCATAGTGGATGCCGAGCACGTTTATATCCTCGGCACGAGGACGAGCGCGCCGCTTGCGATGTTCATGGGCTTTTATTTCAACCTTCTCATGCCGAATGTAAAGACCGTTTATGAAAATTCTGCCAGCGAGCTGCTCGAGCAGATAATAAGAATCAGCCGGAACGACGTGCTCGTGGGTCTGAGCTTCCCGCGCTACTCCAAGCGCACGGCGCAGGCCGTCCGCTACGCGAGGGACATGGGCGCGGGCGTTATCGCCATAACCGATTCCGAGTCCTCCCCCATAGCCAAGCTCGCGGAGATCTGCCTTTACGCGAAGAGCGACATGGTCTCGTTCGTGGACTCTCTCGTCGGGCCGCTGAGCCTCATCAACGCGCTCATCGTAAGCGTGGGCGGGCAGACGCACGAAAACATATCGAATACCTTCTCCGAGCTTGAAAGAGTCTGGGACGAATACGAGGTATACGAGAAATATGACGAATTTTGACGTAGTCATAATAGGCGGCGGCGCGGCGGGGCTCATGGCGGCTGTCACGGCGGCCTCCCTCGGCGCAAATACCGCGATACTCGAAAAAAACGACAGGCTGGGCGTCAAGCTCCGCATTACGGGCAAGGGGCGCTGCAACCTTACGAATAACTGCTCCGAGGCCGAGGTGATGAAGAACATCACCCGCAACGAAAAATTCATGTTCTCGGCGCTGAAGGGCTTTTCGCCCTCCGACGCGATGGATTTCTTCGAGAGCCTCGGCGTCGCGCTCAAAACCGAGCGCGGCAACCGCGTTTTCCCCGTTTCGGACAAGGCGGGGGACGTTGCCGACGCGCTCGCCGCGCGCTGCCGCGAGCTGGGCGTCGCGGTGATAAAGGGCCGCTGCACGGGTATAGCGGCGGAAAACGGCGAAGTTACCGCCGTGAAGACCGCGTCGGGGAACATTTCCTGCCGCTGCGCCGTCCTATGCACGGGCGGGAAAAGCTACCCCAAGACGGGCTCGAGCGGCGACGGATACCGTTTCGCCTCGGCGCTGGGGCACAGCGTTTCCGAGCCGGAGCCTTCGCTCGTTCCCCTCGTTTCGCCGGACGGGTTCTGCGCGAGGATGCAGGGGCTTAGCCTGCGGAACGTGCGCCTGGGTCTCTATTCCCCGGGAAATGAGAAGCTTTTTGAGGATTTCGGGGAGATGCAGTTTACACATTTCGGCATTACCGGGCCGCTCGTGCTTTCCGCCAGCGCTCATATAGCGCGCGGCGGGGCGGCGGGCTGCACCGCGCATATAGATCTGAAGCCCGCGCTCGACGAAAAGACGCTCGACGCGCGCATCCTCCGCGATTTTTCGGAAAACGCGAACCGCAATTTCGCCAATTCCCTCTCCGCGCTCGCGCCGAGGCTGCTCATCCCCGTTTTAGTGGAGCGCTCGGGCATTGCGCCGGAAACGAAGGTAAATTCCGTCACGAAGGCGCAGCGCGCCGCGCTCACGGCGCTTTTTAAGGATTTTACCGTGAAAATAAGCGGCAAGCGCCCCATCGACGAGGCGATAATCACCTCCGGCGGCGTGAGCATCGGCGAAATCACCCCCTCGAGCATGGAATCGCGCCTTGTGAAAAACCTCTTTTTTGCGGGCGAAATCATAGATGTGGACGCCTACACGGGCGGCTTTAATTTACAAATAGCATGGTCTACCGCCTATGCCGCAGGAAGCGCTGCGGCGCAGCGGCTTTGGGAGACCTGAACGAAGGATAGGCATATGGACAGAAAAACGATAAGCGTCGCGCTGGACGGCCCCGGCGGTGCGGGAAAGAGCACGGTCGCCAGGGCCATAGCGAAAAAATACGGCTTTACCTACGTCGATACCGGCGCTATTTACAGGACGGTGGGGCTTTTTGTCCGCCGCGCGGACGCCGATCCCCATTCCCCCGAGGCGGTGGAGCCGCTTTTGCCGGGGATAAACATTGAAATAGAATACGGCGAGGACGGGCAGCGTATGCTCTTAAACGGCGAGGACGTAACGGGCCTTATCCGCAGCCCGGAGATCTCAATGTACGCCTCGGCGGTCTCGGCGCTTCCGGCGGTGCGCGCGTTTTTGCTCGATATGCAGCGCTCGCTTGCCGCGCGCAAGGACGTAGTTATGGACGGGCGCGATATAGGGACGGTCGTGCTGCCGGACGCGCAGGTGAAAATTTTTCTCACCGCCTCGATTGACGAAAGGGCGCGCAGGCGTTATGATGAACTGAAGGCAAAGGGCGAAGCGCAGAGCCTTGAGGAAGTGCGCGCGGACATGCTCCGCCGCGATAAAAACGATACGGAGCGCGCCGTCGCGCCGCTTAAACAGGCGCAGGACGCCGTGCTTGTGGACACGACGCAGCTCGGCTTTGACGAAGCAGTCGATGCCGTTTCAAAAATAATCCGGGAGAAGACAGGGCGATGAGAACCGTTCGTTTGGCCGAAAGCGCCGGCTTCTGCTACGGCGTGCGCCGCGCGGTCGAGATGGCGGAAAAGGCGGCGCAGACAGGGCCGTGCTATACCCTCGGCGCGCTCATCCATAACCGTCTGGAGACAGACCGGCTCGCCGCCCTCGGCGCGGTGATGGCCCGGAGCGTGGACGACATCCCGCCCGGCAGCCGCGTGATAATGCGCTCGCACGGCTCGCCCATGAGCGATTATGAGGCGCTGAGAGCGAAAAACTGCGAGATAATCGACGCGACCTGCCCGAACGTCGCGCGCATCCACCGCATAGTCCGCGAGGCGGAGGCGGAGGGGCGAACCCCCGTGGTTATCGGCGACAAGGGGCACCCCGAGCTCGTCGCGATATGCGGGCAATGCCGCGGAGCCGTCGTTTTTCAGGGCGCTGAGGAGCTTCAAAAAGCGGCCTCAGAGGGCCGGATTGGGCGGGATGACCCAATAAGCGTCGTTTTTCAGACAACTTTCATCAAAAACGCCGCGAAAATTTGCGGGGAAATAATAAAAAAAGAGTATACAAACTTCAAAATATTTGATACAATGTGTGAAGCCACATCAAGACATCAGCGCGAGGCGGCCCAGCTTGCCGCCGAATGCGAAGCAATGATAGTAGTAGGAGACAGAAACAGCGCGAATTCCCGGCATCTGGCCGAGCTTTGCGCCAATAGCTGCAATAGGGTCATATTTACTGAAACCGCCTGTGAGCTTGAGCTGTCCGAACTGGATGATGTCAAATCAATAGGCATAACAGCCGGTGCCTCGACGCCGGCTTGGATAATTAAGGAGGTTTTCAACAAAATGACCGAAGAAATCAAAAACACTGAAACTGTCGAAGAAGAGTCCTTCGACGAAATGCTTGAAAAGAGTATCAAAACTTTAAATACAGGAGAGAAGGTAACAGGCATAGTCCAGTCCATCGGCGCCACCGAGGTGACGGTTGATCTCGGAACCAAGCATTCCGGATACATCCCCATCTCTGAGCTGACCGACGACCCCGACCTCAAGCCGGAGGATATCGTCAAGGTCGGCGCCGAGATCGAGACCTATGTCATGCGCGTTAACGACGTTGAGGGCACTGTTATGCTGTCCAAGAAGCGCCTCGACACCGTTAAGAACTGGGAGTTCATCGAGAACGCCAAGGAGACCAAGGAGACCGTCGAGGGTCTCGTTACCGAGGAGAACAAGGGCGGCGTCATCGTAAACGTAAAGGGCATCCGCGTTTTCGTTCCCTCTTCCCAGAGCGGCCTTCCGAAGGACGCTCCGCTCACTCCCCTTGTCAAGACCCGCCAGCAGCTCCGCATCACCGAGGTTATCCGCGCCCGCCGCAGAGTTGTCGGCTCCATCCGCGCCGTCCAGTACGAGAAGCGTCAGGCCGCCGCTGAGGCTACCTGGAACGAGATCGAAATCGGCAAGAGATACAAGGGCACTGTCAAGTCCCTCACCTCTTACGGCGCTTTCGTAGATATCGGCGGAGTGGACGGAATGGTTCACGTTTCCGAGCTTAGCTGGAAGCGCATCAAGAACCCCGCAGAGGTAGTCAAGGTAGGCGACGAGATCGAGGTCTATGTCATCAACTTCAACAAGGAGACCAAGAAGATCTCCCTCGGCTATAAGAATCCCGACGAGAATCCCTGGACCATGTTCACCAATAAGTATGAGGTCGGCAGCGTTCTCACCGTCAAGATCGTCAAGCTCATGCAGTTCGGCGCCTTCGCGGAGATCCTTCCCGGCGTCGACGGTCTTATCCACGTTTCCCAGATCACCAACGAGCGCCGCATCGGCAAGCCCGACGAGGTTCTCAAGGAGGGTCAGGAGGTAGAGGTTAAGATCACCGCTATCGACAATGAGAACCAGAAGGTCTCCCTCAGCATGCGCGCTCTCATGGAGGCTCCCGCCCCCGTAGAGGAGTCCGCTCCTGCCGAGGAGCTCGTTTACAGCACCGACGATCCCAAGCCCGAGACCGGCGACGCCGAGTAATCGCGCGGTTTAACAAAAAACACATATTTAACCGGAGTCCTGTTTTGCAGGGCTCCGGTTTTTTGCGTTTTTGAAAAAAATATCCCCCCTCCGGGCTTATATTGACAAAAATGTGATGTTATACTTTCTTTCGTTGAATATGTTCAGGCATACTTTGTGCCGCCTACGGAGGAATACTGTGAACATGGAAGAACTTATACGAAACTGGCGGCGCGGCGCCGTGAATATCGAGGCGGAGACCGCCGCGTGGGACAGCGCAGCCGAGGAATATGTTTTCGAGGAGAAAATAAACTTTCGCGACGAGCCCTTCCTGCGCTTTATGGCGGAGAAAACCGAGATAAGGCCGGATATGCGCTCGCTTGACGTCGGCTGCGGCGCGGGGGCCTATTCCGTGGCCCTGGCCGGGCGCGTGGCTCAGGCCGACGGGCTGGATCTGTCCCCGCGCATGGTGGAGCTGGGGATGGATTACGCGCGGAAGCACGGCATCAGAAACCTTTCCCTCCGCGTTGCCGACTGGGGCTCGCTCGACGAAACTCAGCTCGGAGAAAAGTACGATATAGTTTTCGCGCACACGACGCCCGCCGTCGCCGATTACGATACGCTCGTGAAAATGTGCGCCGTATCGCGCGGCTGCTGCTTCCTATGCAAGCCCGCGCGGCGGACGGATAAGGTTTTCGACGCTCTGCGGGAGCTTGCCGGGCTTAAAAAATCCCCCGCCGGGGACGATTCCGTCGCCTATACCTTCGCTGTGCTGTGGGGGCTCGGCTACGAGCCGGAGCTGAGCTATACGAAAACCGTCTGGCTGCCGGAGCGGAGGCTTGAGGACGCGGAAAAATGGTTCATCGGCAGGCTGCGGGGCCGTGAAACGCTCAGCGCCGAAACCGAAACGCGCCTGAAGGAGTATCTTCGCGATATAAGCGTTGACGGGCTTGTGAAGGAGGAAATCAACACAACGCTCGTGAATATATATTGGAAAACAGTTTAGGCTGCAATAAAGAACAATCAAAGGAGAAATCACAATGAAAAACAGCAAAAAGCTTATCGCGCTGCTGCTTGCGGCGCTTATATGCCTCGGCGCGCTTTCCGCCTGCGGAAACTCTGCCCCCGCGGAAACTCCCGCGCCCGACGCTTCCGCCGCGGCGCCCGATGCTTCCGCCCCTGAAAGCGGCAGCGAGACGCGCATTATAACCGACGTATTCGGCCGCGAGGTCGAGATACCCGCGAGTGTGAAAAGCTGCGCCGCCCTCGGAAGCGCCGCGCGCCTCATAGTCTATGCCGGCGGCGTGGACTATATCGTCGGCTGCACGGAGATGGAGCTTCGCGGCGACCCCGGGATGCCCTACGCTTACGCTAACCGCGAGCATTTCGCCGCCTGCGGAGCAGTCGCCTCCGGCGGCAGCGGCAACGCCGACTATGCCGAAGCGCTCGTGGAGCTTGCGCCCGACGTTGTTTTCTATCAGGATTCCGACACCGTCGCCATGGAGGAGCTTGCTCAGAAGACGGGCCTGCCGGTAATCGGCGTATACGGCGACGCATTCAATTCGCATTACCTCACCGATTCCATCATTCTCATAGGAGAAGTCCTCGGAACGCAGGAGAAGGCGGAGAAGACCTCCGAGGCGATAAAAGGCTGGGTCAAGGAGCTCGGAGACAGAACCAAGGACATCCCGGAGAGCGCTAAGCCCAGGGTCTACCCCGGCGCGGTAAGCTGGAGCGGCGGCCACGGCTTCACCGGCACCTATGTCGGTTACGCCCCGCTCGAGGCGATAAACGCCGTCAACCTCTCCGATACGCTCGACGCCCATGACGGCGTGGAGGTAAGCATGGAGCAGATAATCGAATGGGACCCCGACATTATTTTCCTAAATCCCGGCAATATGAACATGGTAAACGACGATTATGCCGCCCATAAGGACGCAATCGACAGCCTCAAGGCCGTGCGCGAGGGAAAAATCTACGCTCAGGTGAATTTCAACTACTATTGGTGCAACATGGAGCTTGCGATAGTCGATTCCTTCTACGCGGGCAAGATAATCTACCCCGAAGCCTTCGCGGACCTTGATTTTGAAGCAAAGGCGGAGGAAATATTCAACGAAATGATAGGCATGCCGTATCTTTCCGTCCTTGAAGTTAATGGCTGCGGCTTCGGCCCCATCAGCATAGGATAAGCCGGTATGAAGGAACAATTGCAGCGCGGCGGGCAGGGCTACCGCTCGTTCATAGCGGGAAAAAGGCTCTTCCTCGTCTTCCTTCTGGCGCTAACGGCGCTTGCCTTCCTGCTCGCGATAGCGCTCGGTTCCTCGTCCGTCCCGATAAACCGCGTCGTTTCGACGCTTTTCGGATTCGGCGACGCGAAGGAGAAGGTGATTGTGCTCAACCTTCGCCTGCCGCGCGCGGTGACGGCGATAATCGCGGGCTTCGGTCTCGGCATAGTGGGCTGCGTGATGCAGGGCATCCTTCGCAATCCGCTCGCCTCGGCCTCCACGATAGGCGTTTCACAGGGCGCAGCCTTCGGCGCGGCCTTTGCGATAATCGCTCTCGGCGGCGGGCTTATGTCAGCCGGAAGCTCGGGAATGCAGCTTTCCGTCACGAGCCCCGCGCTTACGACCCTGTGCGCCTTTGCCGGGTCGATGCTCTCGACGCTTTTTATCGTGGCGCTCTCGCGAATAAGGCGCGTCACGGCAGGGACGATGATACTGGCCGGCGTCGCGCTCGGCTCGCTTTTTTCGGCGGGGACGACGCTTATGGAGTATTTTGCCGACGATGTGCGCGTCGCCGCCGTGGTATACTGGACCTTCGGCGACCTCGGCAGCACCTTCTGGAAGGATATTAGCGTGATGGGCGCGGTGGTGCTCGCGGCGAGCGTGTACTTTGCCTGCAACTGCTGGAATTATAACGCCATGCAGGGCGGCGAGGACGGCGCGAAGGGTCTCGGCGTGAACACGCGCAGGGTGCTCATCCTCGGTATGGTGGTGGGCTCGCTGGCGGCCTCGGTTATAGTTTCGTATATCGGGATAATCAATTTCGTCGGGCTTATCGCCCCGCACCTTGTCCGCAAATTCGTCGGCACGGATTACCGCTATCTGCTGCCCGCCTCGGGTCTTGCGGGCGCGATGCTGCTGCTTTTCAGCGATACCGCCGCGAGGATGATAGCCGCGCCCATCGTGCTTCCGATAGGCGCGATAACCTCCGTCCTCGGCGCGCCGCTTTTCCTGTGGATAATTTTCAAGGGCAGGTGGAAGCAATAATGATACAGGCAGAGCATATTCAGTTCGCGTACCGGGGGATGGAAAAGGTACTGAAAAACCTTTGCCTGAACGAAGAGGCCGGGCATTGCATCGCCTTCCTCGGCAATAACGGCGCGGGGAAAAGCACCTTCCTCAAATGTCTCAACCGCATCCTTGAGCCGCAGGGCGGCTTTATCGCCGTGGACGGGCTGGAGATAAAAAGCTCATCCCGCGCGCAGATTGCCAGAAAGCTTGCCTACGTTGAGCAGCGCACGGAAATGAGCCGCCTCACCGTTTACGACACGGTTCTTCTGGGGCGCAAGCCGCATATGCGCTTTGCTCCCGCGCAGAGGGATTATGACATCACGGATGAGGCCATCGCGCGCATGCAGCTCGGGGCGCTGAAGCTGAGGTATATAGATGAGCTATCCGGCGGCGAACTGCAAAAGGTAATTCTCGCGCGGGCGCTTGCGCAGCAGCCGAAGGTGCTGCTGCTCGACGAACCCACCGCGAGCCTTGACCTTCGCAATCAGCACGAGGTCATGCGGACCGTGGCGAATATCGCAAAGGAGGACGGCATAACCGCCGTTATCGTTATACACGACCTTAACCTCGCGCTGAAATACTGCGACCGTTTCCTCATGCTGCGCGAGGGCGAGGCCTTCTGCTACGGTGACAGCGGCGTTGTAAACCCGGAGTCCATCCGCGCGGTATACGGAGTTGATGCTGCCGTGACGGAGCTGAACGGAGAACGCTTCGTTATGGTCTTGTAAAGGAGAGAAATATGATACGGGAACTTTTTGAAAAGGCCGGGGAACTGCACGGACATTATTGCCCGGGGCTTGCGATAGGCGTTCGCGCGGCGGCGGAGGCCTTAAAGCTGCTCGGCGCGGAAAAGGGCGAGCACAGCCTTTACTGCATAGCCGAAAGCCGCGCCTGCTACATGGACGGGATACAGTCCGTATTCGGAACGACCTGGGGCGGCGGCAATCTCGAACTGCGCGACCGCGGCAAGACGGCCTTTAATTTTTACGACAGGACGACGGGGAAGAGCCTGCGCCTTGTGAGCAAGGACTGGCCGAGCGGACTTGAAAAGAGCGAAATGATAGAATTTTTGCTCAATGAGCCGCTGGGGAACGTTTTTTCCGTCACGGAAACGCGTTTTGAGGCGCCGGAAGACTCATTCGTGCGCCAGCCGTCGCAGCCTTGCGCCGTATGCGGCGAAATGTGCCGCGAACCCTTCCTCCGCGTTTCGGAGGGCAGGCTTGTTTGCCTCGACTGCGCGGAAAAGAAGCTGAAGCAATAAAACATTATAAAAAAGCGGAGAGCGCGGTTTTCGTGCTCTCCGCTGCGTATTTGTGTCCTGTCAGGCCGATTGACAAATTTTTTTGCTTTGATATAATAACAGTAATATTGATTATTGTAATAATCTTTAATTCCGCTTCCCCTGTAAGCTTGGAGGTTTTTGAAATGGACAAAGTCGTTACCGGAAAGGGCGATAAGGCGCAGAGAACGCGCGAAAGGCTCCTTAATTCTTCGCTGAAGCTCATGAAGGAAAAGGGCTTTCAAAACACTACCGTGCGCGAGATATGCAACGACGCGAGGGTCTCTATCGGCACCTTTTACAGCTATTTCCCCACGAAGGACGACCTGTTTATCAGCATATACATGGACGGAGACAAGTATTTCAGCGAGTCCGTCGCGCTCAGTCTTAACGACGAGGGGACGACGGCGGAAAAAATAGTCAGCTATTTCCGCTACTATACGCATCTGAACCTCAACACCGGCCTTGAGCTCATGAAGATACTCTTCCAGTCCGATAACCCCTTCTTCTCGAAGCACAGGCCGATGCAGAAGGTTTTTGAGGACATCGTAAGCACCGGGCTTGCCAGGGGCGAGCTGAAAACAAATCTCACCGCGCCGGAGCTTGTCGATTTCTTCTTCGTCCTCGTCCGCGGCTGCTGCTACAACTGGTGCATCACGAACGGCTCCTACGACCTTGAAAAGCAGATAACCGACTATGTCAGGATAGTCCTGAAATCTATGGCCTGAGGAGCGAAGCATGGAAACTGTCCTTACGAAAAATTTATTTGACCTTACTCATTCCGTCGCCGCGCCCCTGCTCGAAAAATGCAGATATCCCTGGGAGGCGCTGCCGCTTATAAAGGAATTCATCCTTCAGCTCGGGCCGTCGCTGCCGGAGAGCGAATTTGAAAAACGCGGGGAGAACGTCTGGATCTCCCGCTCTGCCGTCGTCGCGCCCACGGCCTCGATAACGGGGCCCTGCATCATCTGCGCGGGCGCGGAGCTGCGCCACTGCGCCTTCGTGCGCGGGAGCGCCATAGTCGGCGAGGGCGCCGTCGTGGGCAATTCCGTGGAGCTGAAAAACGTGATTCTGTTCGACAAGGTTCAGACGCCGCACTATAACTACGTCGGCGATTCCATCCTCGGCTTTAAGGCGCATATGGGCGCGGGCTCCATCACAAGCAACGTGAAGAGCGACAAGAAGCTCGTCGTCGTGCATACGCCGGAGGGCGATATTGAAACCGGGCTTAAAAAGTTCGGCGCGATGCTGGGCGATAATGTGGAAATCGGCTGCAACAGCGTCCTCAATCCCGGGGCGATAATCTGCCGGGGCGCGAGCGTTTATCCGCTCAGCTCTGTGCGCGGCGTCGTCCCCGAAAACTGCATTTATAAGCGCGCCGGAGAGGTGGGGCAAAGAGTTTAATGGCCTTACACCTTTTGATGACGCTTCTGCTCGCGGCCGTTCCGGTTATCGAGCTGCGCGGCGCGATACCGCTCGGCCTTTCGTTCGGGCTGCCGGAATGGGCGGTCTACGCCGCGGCGGTTATCGGAAATATGCTGCCGACGCCGCTGATCATTCTGTTTACGCGGAAGATTTTCGCGTGGCTCCGCGTGAAGTCGGCGTGGCTTGAAAAGCGCGTGCGCTGGCTGGAGGAACGCGCGGAGAAAAAGGCGAAGCTCGTGTATAAATACGCCGTGCTCGGCCTTTTCGTCCTCGTGGCGATACCGCTGCCCGGAACGGGCGCGTGGACGGGCGCCCTCGTCGCGGCGCTTATGAATATCCGCATGAAAACCGCCTTGCCCACGATTTTTGCCGGGGTCTTGACGGCGGGGGTCTGCGTCCTGCTCATCTGCATGGGCGTAGTTGCAATGGCGTAAATACTGTGCCGGGGGATGTTCCCCCGGCACTTTGTTGTTTGGGCTTGTATAATATGGTTCATCTGCACCGCCGCGCCTGCGCGCGGGCGGTTATTTTTGTATACAGAAAACCACCGGCAGTGCCGGTGGTTATGATTTAATCGTTATAATACCGATAAGCACCACTGCGCTGCGGGCTGTCCATAAAGCTGCGCTGAGGAAAGGCTCAGCCTTTGGTGTGCCAGTATATCCACGCGACCTTGGTCATAACCTCGTCGCGTACTTTTTCCGCGCCTGCGGCGAGGTCCTTCGCCGCGGCGAGGGCGCTTTTGTATACGGCGGAGGAATCGTCCTCGCCGGAAAAATACTTGCGGCTGATGTACTCCGCCTCGTCCTCGGGCGTCCTCTCGTCGGACCAGTTATATTCGACGTAACGCACCTTTGGCTCAAAGCCCGCCTCGCGGACGGCGCTTATCATCGCCTCGCAGTCGCCCTGCATATTGTCGAACATGGGGCGCGGCTCGCGCCCCATACGGCGCATGAGCTCGTCACGGAAGGGCTGGCTCCACTCGGAAAAGCGCGCGAGGAAGCACCACGCGCGCGAAATGGCGCTCATTTTTTTAACGGTGGCAAGGTCGTGTATCGCGGGCGACATCGTGGAGATGGCGAGGTCAAAGCCTCCGGCGAAGATCGGCTCGTCGGGGCTCGCGTCGTTAAAATCGCAGTGGTACACCGCCCAGGGCGTCGTGAAGCGCGCCATATTCTCCCGCGCAAGCCGCAGCATTTCCGAAGAAATGTCCGTGAGCGTAACGTCGTAGCCCAGCTCGGCGAGGCGAGCGCCGTATTTGCCGACGCCGCAGCCTATGTCGATGAAGCGCGCGCCCGGCGGCAGCATCCCCTCGTCCTGCCAGAAACGGATTATCGCGGCGTTATAGTCGTTCAGGCCGAGCTGAAAGACCGTCTTAAAATCCTTCGCCGCCTTGTTCCAATCGTCTGCACTGTTTCTCATGATTTTTCCTTTCCCGGCGCGTCAAAACGGCGATGCTGCCGCCTTTGTGCGCTGCTTCATAATTAGCTCGGGCAGTACGGAAAGCAGATAATCGACCTCTTCGGGCCTGTTTTCCGCGCCGAGAGTGATGCGAAGCGTTCCCGAAGCCTTCTTCGCGTCGTAACCGAGGGCGAGCAGCACATGGCTTGCCTCTCTTGAAGCGGCGCTGCAGGCTGAGCCGGAGCTGACACAAATGCCTTTTTCGTTGAGGGCGTTGACCACATGAACGCTGTGCCCGATGCCGTCAACCGTCAGGGAAACGAAGCCCGGCAAGCGGTTTTCCGGGTCGCCGGTAAGCTCCACGCCCGGGATGGCGCAGGCGCCCGCGATGATGCGGTCGCGCAGAGCGGAAAGCCGCGCACGTTCCTCGTCCATGTTCTCCACGGCCTCCTCAAGAGCCGTCGTCATGCCGACGATCCCGGGGATGTTCTCCGTGCCGGAACGATGCTCCTTCTCCTGTCCGCCTCCTGTGATAAGGGGCGGGAGATTGTTCGGCATGCGGCAATAGAGCGCGCCGACGCCCTTCGGCCCGCCGAATTTGTGCGCCGAGAGGGAGAGAAAGTCCACGCCCAGAGCGTGCGCCTGAACGGGGATATGTCCCACGGCCTGCACGGCGTCGGTATGGAACCATATACGGCGCTTCGCGGCGATTTTTGCCAGTGCCGCTATGTCCAGCACCGTTCCGACGACGTTGCTTGCCAGCATGATGCTTATGAGAATGGTGTCCGGGCGTATCGCCGCCTCAAGTTGCTCCGGCGTGATGCGCCCGAGCCTGTCGGGCTGAAGGTATGTGACTTCAAAGCCATCCTCCTCCATCTGCCCGAGGGTACGCAGTATCGCGTTATGCTCTATCGCGGAGGCGATGATGTGGCGGCCCTTTGTGCCCCTTGCGCGGCAGGCACTGCGAACGGCCCAGTTGTCGCTTTCCGTGCCGCCGGAGGTGAAGAAAATCTCCGTCGGCAGCGCGCCGAGGCATTTGGCGACACGTTTGCGGCAATCCTCCAGAATGTTTTTTCCGCTTTGACCGTAGCTGTAAATTGCCGAGGGGTTTCCGAATTCCTCCCGGAACCAGGGCAGCATGGCCTTGAGCGCCGCCTCGGAAACGGGCGTCGTGGCGGAATTATCCATGTAAATGCGCTTCATAGCATATCCTTTCAACTCGGCGGACGGAAGCCGCCCGCATGGCCTTCTTTTCCATGCTGCCATTTTAGCACACGCCGAGGCCGTTTCGCAATATACGAAAGAAAAATGCGCGGCGTCGCGAAGGAAGGCAGCCTTTGGCGCTTACTCGGCAAAAAGTGAAAAGAGGTGCGAGTCTGTCGTCTCACACCTCATATTTTTATTTCGCTGCTCTTTTCGACGAAGATAAATCGGATTTTCCTCATTAACCCATTGAAACAAAATGTTTCATTGGCTCATTTAAATTGTATATCTCTTTTTTCAAAAACTCTGGATATATGGTTATGTTTTGAAGTTCTTCAATTGGCATCCATCCGATAAGTACATTACAATTATCTTTTTGAGAAGCAAACTCTCCGTTATCGGGGATTTCCTGAGCTTCACATAATTCCGCCAAATAGTAAAATGCAATGTTATGTGCCTGTTTACCATTCCATTCCCAAAAACATTCTTCGCTCCATAAGAGGCGGCTGCATTTAATCTCCACACCCATTTCTTCCATTGTCTCACGAATCAAACCATCTTCTAATGTTTCCCCGATTTTTATATGACCGCCTGGCAATGCATATTCATTTCCGTTTATGTCTCTTTGCACCAGGATTTTACCATCTTTAACCAAAACCGCAGCTGTTCTCAAACCACACATATATTCTTCAGTGTAAAACAACCAATCCTTTTCCATGCAAACCTCCGTCAAATTATGATCTTTTGAACTGTTCCTTTTGCTTGTCTCTATTATAAAGAAAAATCGGCTTTAGTCAATTGTTGGTTCAAAGATTAAGCATATTGTTTCAAATTGTTTTCAATATTTGCCTGAAAATTACTTGGGCAGTATTGACATAGCTAAAGGACTGAGATAAACTTTTAATGCTATATGTACAATTATGATGGAATAAAAATCGAATATATAAACAAAACTGCCTTGGAAAGAAAAATATTTATCTTACCGGTGTTCAGCATAACCGCCGCGCTTATTGTGGACGTGGCAGCTTCTGAGCTTAACAACAATACGGAAGATCCTGCACATGATGGCAGTAACCGGTATATGTATTGCAATAATTGTCCGGTGAGGTATGTTGACCCGATTGGCACAGATGGACTGCTAAAGCTTGGCACGAGCGAAGCAGATGTGTTTAATAATGTTGCTTCTTTCTTGCCAATTACAATGGGTTGAACCAGAACGCTAGTGAGGGTGAAAGATGGGGATTATTGAATTAAACAAAGAACTGCGTAATCAATATGAAAAAACGGGAGATTATAGAATATTTGAGAGGTATGTCGTTTCTGAATTAATTGCGCCAATAGAAGATTTTGATAACGCTATAGCGCTTATTAGGGAAAACTACTCCAGTTTTATAAGCACAAAATTATTACTTATAGGTGCATATATACTATCATTTTGGCATCATTCTAAAGAAAATGATTTTCTCTGTATTTTAAATAATATGTATCCCTTTATGGATGTTTGCAATCAGTCAATAATAGACTATCTTAATGCATATCAGATTAGACAGACTGATAAAGATTACAACAATAGAAAAGATTATTATGTGTATTTAGAAAAATCATTATCATATAAGGCTAAATTTTTGAATAATAGATTGCAGCTGGCTGAGTTTTATTCTAATAAAGGTGAGGCTGCTAAGTTAGAAGAAATAAAGAAAACAGTATTAGAGCAGGTAGAAAAAATCGTTTATGAAGCAGACGTGAAAAAATTACCTGATGAATTTTTTGTTGAACCCGATGAGTATATTAAAGAATTCATTCTTGGAACTTCTCGCTCACATATATCATATGAAGCCTTGATTGAGCGCCTTAATTCTATGTGAAATGGTATACATATAACTCCGTCGGCTGTCCGACGCTTGTAAACTACGGCAACGGCGTAAAGCAGAGCTACACCTACAACGCGGCGAACCTCAAGCAGGGATCAGCACCGCGAAGGGCTCATCGAATCTCAAGCAGAAAACGTACAGTTATTACGCGGACGGGAACCGCAGAAGTTATACGAGCTTCGCGGGCAACATGGTCACGACGGCGTATGACGCCCTCGGCAGGCTCACGAACGAGCACAGCACCGGCGCGAATCCCATGCGGTACAGAGATGTGGATATGACTAACCATGGCCGCCCAAAGCTCATACCAAAGTTCCTCACGCACACACATGGGATTGGTCAGATGGTATTCCAAAAAGAAATTAGGAGAGGAAAAATGAAAGGTGCTTTGATAAATAAGGGTGAAGCGGGCTACACCTACCTTGGAGGATTGTTCAAGTTAATTGATAATATACAAATTGACTATAATTGGTTAATTTCTGATTATGTGTGTTATCCTCAAAACATTGAATGCTCAAAAAAACTATCTGGAGAATGGTGCTGGATGACAGGGGAAGAACTTACCCGAATGATTGAAATAGAAGATTTCCAATGGATATGGGGAGTATTATCTGCATTTCCAAAAGACGTTACAAAGGATGCAGCTTTGACTTACAATTTACCTCAAGCAGATGGTAATAACCGCATTTTTCAAAATCCGGTTTCAATTCAACATCCGCTTGCAGCAATGGAGATAATTGCCTGGGATAGTTCAATGACAATTATTGTTAGTAGAAATGATTGCGTGGCTGAAAAAATACTGGCAAGCAATCCGTTAGCGGAAGACTTAGAACATTACAATATGTATTAATTGATTAGCGGAAGGCAGCCATCCTTTTTGTTAAAACTCCTAATCCCCACAAAAACAAAATCGGAGCCCAGCGCAGCGGGTCCGATTTTGAAAGGAGGAGCAACGAAGCGATACAAAGTTTTCGGCGCTAGTCCGCAGACTGACGCCGGAAACGTCGTGAGCGCAGTTTGCTCCGACTCCGCGCGGCGTCGCGCGTATCAAGCGTTTTGCCAAAGGCAAAACCTTGGCGCAGGGCGAATTCACTTCGCCCGAGCAAGTTAAATTGC